>WJIM01000004.1 GCA_014730285.1 Candidatus Zixiibacteriota bacterium | reverse complement strand
ACAAATCCCAGCCTGCGGAACTCATCAGCTATTTTATCATGTAATTCCTGATTGTAAACCTTTTTTATGTCATCCAGCGGCAGTTCTATCCGCGCCAGTTTGTCGTGATGACGTACCCGCAGCTGCTTGAATCCCAGCGAATGAAGATACTCCTCGGCCTTTTCCACCTGCTCCAGCTTCTCCTTGGTAACCGGCGAGCCGTAGGGAATCCGTGAGGCCAGACATGCCATCTGCGGTTTGTCCCAGACCTCCAGCCCGAAATGGCTGGCCAGTTCGCGCAGCTCGGCTTTAGTTAAGCCGGCCTCATACAATGGCGAGCGCACATTGAATTTCTCCGCCGCCTTTCGCCCCGGACGGAAATCGCCTACATCATCGGCATTGAACCCGTCAAAGACCACATCATGCCCGTCGAATATCGACGGATCGGCCAGCCTGCCGTAAAGCTCCTGCTTGCAGAAGAAACAGCGGTCGACCGGATTTTTGGCGTAGTTGGGATCGTCGAGCTCCCCGGTTTTAATTATCTTATGCCGCTCTCCCAGTCCCAGGAATTGGGCGAATTCCTGCGCCTTTTTCATCTCGCTTCGCGGGTAGCTGGGCGAATCGGCGGTAACCGCGGAGATATGTCCTGCGCCCAGAGTATCTACAGCGGCATAAAGTAAAAAGGCGGAGTCAAGACCGCCTGAGTATGCCACAATCACCGAATCAAAGCCCGCTATTATACTTTTGAGCTTCTCGTATTTTTCAAGCAGTTCGTCTCTCATTCCAGCCGGATAATCTCTCCTTCCGTCAAGAAATATACGGGCACATAAACATTCTCTCTTTGAGCGCTGAAACGAATTTTTCCCGAGGCGCCCTCATATTCCTGCTTCTCCCGCACACATTTCCAGATCTCATCCGAGGTATACAGCCCCTTCTTTACGCAGTCGAGTACTATATTGGCCGCATCATAGGTAGCCGCCGCCACCTCCTCGGGCGGTTCTTCATACTCTGTTTGATAAAGGTAGTTGAATTTGAGCCAGAGCGTATCCTCCGGAAGTGTTAATGTCTTCGAAACAAACAGCACTGGATTATCCTTACTCTCACGCATTTCCACTATCTCGCTCTCCCCGTAGGAATCGGAACCGAGCAGGATAGTGTTGATTTTATAAAAACGAAGCTGGGGCAGAATCAGTTTCAGTTCGGATTCGTAGGAGGGCATAAAGATCGCCGGGACATGAACCGGAATCTCCTCAACCTCCATAGTATCCCCCTCTTCATTCAGGAATATCTCGGCCACAAATGTGTCCGGCAGAAGCTCCTCCTTGAGTTCCAGAAGGAATCTGCGATAGTCACGAGTGCCGCGGGGATAAAAAGTCTGATAGAATACGGTCGCGCCGCTGTCTATGGCGGTATGTACGAAGCCGTCGGCTATCTGCTTGCCGTAATTATCAAGAGGCGCCAGCACTGCTACCGAGTCGAGCCCGATATCGCGAGCCACCATCTCGGCTAACGCTTCACCCATCCGTTCCGGCGTGGGTGTGAGCTGGAAAAGCATATCGGAAACCGAGGTCAGCCCTTTTTCTGAAGCTGTCGGAGCAATTACAGGGATATTGCCGATATCGGAAAATGCGGCTACTCCCACCGCCTCGCCCGAGGATAACGGTCCGATTATGGCCGAGACCGGATTATCTGTCAGCCTCTTGGCATCGATAGCGGCGGCGATCATGTCGCCGAAAGTATCATATATCTTTTTCTCGACTTCAATCCCCGGCTCTTCCCGGTATTCTGCAATTGCCAGATCGACAGCGTTGGACATCATCCGTCCAAACCGTGCCCAGTCGCCGGAAAGCGGTGCGAAAAGCGCAATAATCGCTTTCTGTGAGGCGAACTGCACTATCTTCTGGCTGAGAGCGCTCAGACGGCGGTCATCGGCAAAGTCCGGGTAACGCGCCTCAAGTTCGGCTATAATATCCTCGGCCCGTTCGAATCGTCTTTCAGCGTAGTATTTCTCGGCCGCCGCCCAACCTACTTCAAAGGCGAACTCCTTGCCCTGCGCTTCACGCATATACGAATACAGCTCATCAGCTTCAAGATGCGCACGCGCTACTGAGATGAAATTTTCGGTATAGATTTCGGTGTGCTCACGTTCACGGGAGTTGTTGGCGGCTTTCATGAAGGCCTGCACCGAACTGTCGTAGCTCTCCTGAAAATAATATATCTTGCCCAGAAAATAATGGCTGGGGGAAACATAAGTCGATTTTGGATGGGCCTTTATCAAGCGCTGAAAAACGTCTTTACTCTGTTCGAAATTGCCGGAGTAGAAAAGCGACTTGCCCTGCAGAAGTTTGAATATGGTGATTCGTGCATCCCAGGGATAATCATTCACAAGCTCTGCAAACTGCTCTGCGGATTGCTCGAATTTATCCTGACGATACGAATCCAGTGCTTCCGAATATAAAAAGCCTGCATTCTCGTCATAGGTATAGTCGAGCGCAAACAGCGGCGTACCGATGAGGGTACAGAGAGCCAGGCAGAAAATGAAGACCGCCAGAGGTCCTTGCGATTTAACCCTGTTTCCCATATTAATTTTACTTATAAGGAATAGCGGCCGAAATCTTCCGGATTAATCTTTTTGAGACGTTCTTTTAATGCTTCCGGGTCTGGGTAATTATCCGGTGCGCCCTCGCCCTTCTTGATATGGAATAGCTCCTCGCTGGCGAAGATCGGAGCGTCACATCTGAGAGCGATTGCAATCGAATCGGAGGGGCGCGCATCAATCTGAAGGATTCCATCTTTGGATTTGATATAGATCACCGCATAAAAAGTCTGTTCTTTCAACTCGGTGATCTCGATCTTCTCCACATTACCGTCAAAACCTGTCACGATCAGCTTTATCAGGTCATGGGTCAGGGGACGACGCTGTTCCATATTCGATAATGCCATAGCTATAGCCATAGCCTCGAAATGGCCAATCCAGATTGGAAGCACCCGATTTTCCTCTTCATCTTCGCCGTCTTCAGGCTTCAAGACCACCACTGGAGAATTGGTCGAAACATCAAGTGCAAGACCGTCGATTTTTACTTTTAATAATTCACTCATTACGAACTCTTCTTTACGACCCAGAGTTTAAGACTGGCAACTACATCGGAAGCGATTTTCACCGGCACCGTAAAGACGCCCAGCGATTTAATCGGCTCTTCCAGTGTAATATTTCTACGATCTACCGTAATGCCTTCTTTGGATAATAGCTCAGAAATCATGGCCGCAGTCACCGAGCCGAAGACCTTGTCCTCCTCGCCGACATTGACTTCCGCCATTATCGAGGCCTTCTCGATCCTGGCCTTGACACGCTCCGCCTCTTTCATATTCTTGCGGTCACGCATCTCCTTCTGTTTACTGACCTCATCAATAGCCTTAACATTACCCCGTGTTGCAGGTATAGCCAGATTGCGCGCAATCAGGAAATTGCGCCCATAGCCGTCAGCAACTTCAACAATCTCGCCGCATTTGCCGAGATTATCCATATCTTCTCTGAGAATTACTTTCATCGTCTCCTCACATCTATTATACCTATTTTATTCCACGCTTCAAGCCAAATATCGTAATTTATCCTATCCTCAAGGCCCGCAGGCGCCTGAAATCGAAATGACTGTCGATCAGCCCGGCTATTCCCAGGATAATCGCGGAGTAGATATTCAAGATTACTATTCCGAAATAAACCAGCGCCTTAATATACCAGGCCGCTTTTTGCTTCCGGAGCATGTACTCGACTATGGATATTCCACCGAAACCGAAAAGGAAAAACGTATATAAAGCAACATTCTCCCCCACATCCTCGATAATACCATTGCCGAGTAAGACAAGAATCAATCCCACTCCAAAGATCACCATCACGAATTCCCTTATCTTCCAATGGTCGTACCGCGGCAGGGGCAAAAGATAGCGCCCCTCGCGTTTGAATCCGTATCCGGCCAGCATATAAGCCGCAGCCGAGATCACTGTAAAGATAATTAAAAATAATGCCGGCATAAATCTAATCATATAACCCATAAAATTTAAACTCATCTCAACAGCCTGCTCGAACTGCTCGCCGTTATCCTTATCCAGGCCGAGCTTCTCGGCCATCATCCTGAAATCACTCTCTAAATCGGGCCTTAACTCCTCGAAAAAGGATTCGGTTTCTCCGACACTGGCAAAGAATACAATGCCCAAAACCAAAATCGGCGCCAGCGCGATAAAGACCGAGGAAACCGCATCCTTATTGGACCTGATACAGGCGGCGATAATAGCGCCGGGCAAAACGACAAGCAATACCGTCATATAAAGCATGAATGACCCGCCGATTGCGAACGATACCACCATTGCGCCGATTGCAGCGGCAGCGCCGATAGGAAATCGTTTATCCGTTAGAAGCAGGATCAATCCGGCCACTGCCGGTACCGCCAGGAGAATATTGAAGATTGGAACAAGAACCAATACTCCAAAGGCTAGTACCGCTAATGCCGCCGGTACAGTGAGCTTGTCATTCACCGCCTTCAGGCCTTTGCCTATTTGAACGTTTCTTCCACAAACGGAAGCAGCGCCATAATACGCGCACGTTTGATCGCACGCGACAGGCGTCGCTGTGTCTTTGCGGATACGCCGGTTACACGGCGGGGAATTATCTTGCCGCGCTCAGTGATGAATTTACGGATAAGCCTTTCGTCCTTATAATCGATCTTGTCCAGCTTGATATCCGCAAAACGTCCTGACTTGCGCGCTTTCTTATCGAACATATTTCTTCTCATCGATCACACTCATCCCTTCTAAAGGTTTTCCTCTTCATCGCCCTTCATCTCCTCTTCCTTTTTCTCAGCCTCTTCTTCGGTCTCGGGCTGAGGAATCGGCGTGGGCTTTGGTTCCGGTTCCGGGGCAGGTTCGGGTGCCGCCTGGGGAGCTGGCCGCTCCTCTCTCTCGGATTTCTCCGGTTTCTCGAATTCCGGCTTGTAATCCGGAACTATGGTCATAAACCGCAGACAATTTTCGTTAATGCGCAGCATCGTTTCGATCTTGCCGGGCACCTCGGTGGGAGAGGTGTAATAAATGAAAGTGTAATAGCCCTGAGTTTTCTTCTTGATTTCGTAGGCTAATCTGCGGATTCCCCAGCGGTCGACTTTTTCGATATTACCGGAATTTGATTCGATAATATCGGTGACTTTTTTGATCTCATTGTCGAATTCGGATTCGTCGAGCTGAGGAACAAAGATGAGACCGGTTTCATAAAACTTCACAAATAAAACTCCCTTCGGTCTTCTGGTTCTTCCAAAATAATAGAAGAACAGGGTTGATTTTAATCAGTTATATTCATTTTGCGCCGCCGTGACACCCTCGGAAACCACCAAAGATGCGGCATGGACAGCGTTTTCGATCATTTCATTTACGATCTTCTTATCTTTATCGCCAAACGGCTTTAGAACATAAACCTCAGAAGGTTCACCCTCGGGGGGAAGATCAATGCCCAGCCGGATACGGCTGAAGCTGTTGCTTCCCAGGGCGGCGATAATATCTTTCAAGCCGTTGTGTCCTCCCGCCGAACCGGAATCCCTGATACGGATTTTTCCGAGCGGAAGGTTGATATCATCACAAACAACCAGAATTTCCTCCGGTTCAATTTTAAAGTAATTGCAGAAGCCTGCAATCGCCTGACCGGAGAGATTCATAAATGTTTGCGGCTTGATGGCCCAGATTTCCTTACCGTTCAAATTCAGGCGGGCTTCTTTCCACTTGCCTTTGCCCGATTTGAACTTGCGGCCGTTTTTCTCGGCCAGATAATCCAGAACCATGAAGCCCAGATTATGCCGGGTATCGGCGTATTTTTTGCCGGGATTACCCAGCCCTGCCAAAAGCTTATACTGAGCCATCAAAACCCCATAATTTAAGCCAATTTCGCAATCTGTCAAGCGGATTATGGCGCCAAACCAAATATGAAAAGGCCGTTCGGGTAATTCCTGAACGGCCTGAAATCATTAATTAATCAGGATTTTAAAACGGGCAGTCGGCGCAGGGCACCGCGCCACCCCGGAAGACATAATTGATTACATAAATTACGTCCACCAGATTTACCTTATCATCGCAGTTAACATCGGCAGCATCTATATTTTCGGGAGCCTCGCCGTCAAGATATATATAATTAATCAGGTAGACAGCATCGGTAACATTAACTGCCTGATCGCCGGTCAAATCGCCGCAGACGGGCAAAGAAGGATTGACCGTTATTGTAAAGCCCATAATCATCGACTGTACCGGATCTGAGTTGTCGGTTACCTCAAGGGAAAAAGTAAAATCGGAAGCGAAATTCGGAGTGCCCTCGATAACCGCCTTATCCCCGGCAGTATTTAGCGCCAAACCATAGGGAAGCTGCCCGGAGGCCTTGCTCCAGGCATAGGGAGGTGCACCGCCAATAGCATCAAGCTCGACAAAATAGGCAGTACCCACATAAGCAGGCGGCATTTCCTGCCCGATTATGTGCACCGTGAATTCCGGCTCGAACGCCTTATCGCACAATATTTTATTGTCAGGATCGATCAAAATCGAGTCCGGTTCCGAATCCAGCTCGAACTGGAAAATCTGACTCAGCAGATTATTAAAGACGGTAACGGTGGTATCCTCAGCGCCCATAAAGGCCTGAACCTCGATCGGCATCGTGAATTTATCGTATTCCTGAATCTGGTCAATTGCCAGAGTTACCTGATAATTTCCGGCCCTGGTCTGATCGGTTTGATACGAATATTGATATACGGGATTACCCGGCTGATAAACCCAGGCATCGAAAAACCAATCCATCTCATCACCGTAAACTGTCTCACAGGCTTCCTCCAGATCCTCGGTCAAAGCGGAGCCGTATTCCAAATCGGGATCGTGAAAATAGGTATCCATGGCGGTACGGAAGCCCTCATCGCCGAGAATCATATGCAGCATATAGAAAACCCATGCGCCCTTATCGTATACAGTTGCGCCGTCAAAAACATTGTCATTTTCCAGATCTTCCACATAAGGAGTGCCCACATCCAGACGCTTCTGGTAATTCAACCATGTGTCGGCAAGCTCATCGCCATAATGATAGCGAAAATACAGCGATTCCGAGTATGATGCGAAGCCCTCGTTCAGCCACATATGATGGAAATTCCGGCAGGTCACCAGATCGCCGCCCCATTGATGTGCGGCTTCATGCGCGATAACATATTCAGTGTTGAAGCCGGGTGAAATCGAGGTCATGGTCTGGTGCTCCATGGCCCCGCCCCAGCCGTAATGATTATGGCCGTATCTTTCCTCAATAAAGGGATAAAGGGTATGCCAGTATGACAGCGCCTCGAGGCTGGGAATAGTATAATTCTTAAAATAGTAAGAGGAATATTGCATACTCGAAGGCGGAGCCCCGGGATAATAATACTGCTCGATAGGCATAAACTCGCCGGGCTCGTATTCCCATGACTGGTCGAAACGCTCGTAATTCGTACATCCGAGTGTAACCAGATATGTCGCTATCGGGTAGCCCTCATGCCAGTGAGTAGTGGCGGTGCCGTCACCGTTATCCTCACGGCTCTGCAGCATGCCGTTAGAGACCAGGGTAAACTCCGATGGATGCGTTACGATAACATCAACCGAATCCGGCTTGTCGTAGGGAAAGTCCTTGCATGGCCACCAAAAACGCGATCCAAAAGGCTCCACGCTGGTGAAACAGACATGGCTGCTGCCCCAGTAATAAAAGGACATGTATCCGACCTGATTGGGATAGCCGGAATAGTACACTGTCAGGCTGATCTGCTCACCCGAGTCTATTGCCTCGGGAAGATAAGACTGAAGCAAAAACCAGTCGGTCTGCGAATAGTTGATATTAATTGAATCGTTGAGCATCACCTGGGAAACATTAAAAATATATCCCAGATTGAGATCGATGAAACCAAGATCATCTACAAGCGATGTTAAAGTCGTTTTGGAATAGCCGGAAATAAACTCATTGGCAAAATCGATCCCGATATTAATCTCGTAATGAGCGACATCATAGTCGTACATATTCGGTGTGGGCTCGGTATATGACTGATAACGCATATACTTTTCGTTTTGCAGCCATTTCTCGGCCTTTGTCATGCAGGCATGGGTTTCGAGCCTGTTCTCGGCCATCTGCTGGAACTCCTCCATAGACGGCGCGGGCAGTTTGGATTTTTCATAAGGTTCATAAAGGTCGGCATTTGAGAGTGAAGTAAAAAGAAGCATTATTGCCATAGACGCAATAATGATACGGGGAATACGGTATCGGCTTTTCATTGATCCAATCTCCTTTTTAGCGAGTATCTTGCAAGACCTGAGGCAAGATAATCCAATATCCTATATTGTCAATTCGATTTAACACTGATT
>WJIM01000080.1 GCA_014730285.1 Candidatus Zixiibacteriota bacterium | reverse complement strand
ACGCTATGGCTGGATCAGCCGGACTGCCGAATTTTCCGGCACGGCAACTTTCTATTCGGGTTTTGCAAAGGTGAAAAGGCGGACACTAACGGCATTCTGACTTTCTTCTATCCCACAAAGGAACAGGTCGACAGTATGTACAGCGCCCTTAAGGATGTTGCCAAAGAAGCCCCAAAAATGAACGACAAATATAAGATATATCATTTTTATGCCACAGATCCCGAGGGTCGCGATGTTGAATTTCAGTATTTTGATCATTATTTAAAAGGTCATCTTGCCGGGGACGATCTTCTGCTGACAAGACGAAGCATGCGTAAGTTTCTGGATCAGAATGTTTCCGATGAGATAATCCGCTCAATTGTCGATATGACCCGCTTTGCCCCGACATCGCGCAATACGCAGGGATTCTACTTCAAAATTATAAGAGACACGGATATTCAGAAAAAGCTGTCTGAGCTGCGCGGCAAATCAAGCTCTCCGATAGCGAATGCACCTCTGGCTGTGGCTATATGCTCCGATCCTGAGATCACCAAGCGGCATATTCAGGACGGCTGTATCGGGGCCTATCATTTTATTCTGAGCGCCTGGTTTCACGGTCTGGGTACTGTCTGGATTGCGGCTATGGACAGGGATGACGCTAAGGAGATGCTGGGGATTCCTCAGAAGCATTATATCGCCACAATAACTCCCCTCGGCTATCCGAAGGACTCATTCAAACAGCCGCCCGAGAGAAAGGGTGTGGACTGGTATATCAGATAGGTTTGTTATAATGCATAAGCTCTATTTCAAGAGCAGCATCTTTTTGGATTGCACAGCATCCTCGGTTCGTATCTGATAGAAATAAATTCCCGAGGGAAGCTGAGTATTATTGCCTTTTTCCGCATTCCACAAAATAGCATGATAGCCCGCTTCGAGGTAGCCAAGATTTTTTTCTTCAATAGTCTGGCCGAGAATATTCAGCACCCTGAATGTCACTTGCGAGCCTTGCGGAAGAGCGAAAGCAATTCTGGTTGATGGATTAAAGGGATTGGGATAGTTCTGATGCAATTCGAAATTCTCGGGAATAATGCCGCTTAAATCATGTTCAATATCTTCGACATTGATACTGATCCTGACATTATAATCGCAGACATTATTAAGTTTCTTGTTATACCGCCACATCGGCACAGGCGCTGACGAGTCGGTGTACGGCACTCCATCGAAATTCATAAACATTACCTCATTTGATGGCGAGGTTACCACCATATCAATGAAGCCGTCTTTATCGATATCCCCGATAGTGGGTATATGCATCCCGAAGTTAAGATAGGGATCGTATTCGTTTGATGTCACCATTGGCCATTCATCCAGCGGCTTTCCCTCTTTATCCCAGGCGGCAATTCTTTCGACCTTATAAGTGTGGTACACATCGCGTTTTGCACCGGAAATCAGATCAAAAAACGAATCGCCGTCCATATCCGCTATTACCGGCGGGCTGAGAATGCTGGGATTTTCGGTCCAGGCCCATACCGGCGAAGTGTTCAAGGCGCCCTGCGGCAAACCCTCGGTATTCCATCCATACACCTGACCCTGACTGAGTTCGAAAGTGGCAATATAATATTCCCAGTCATCATCTCTATCCAGGTTGAAAAATACGGGGTTTGGCGGGACAAGATAACTGTTGATACCTGTGTTATGCGGCCAGCCCTCTTTAAGCTGAAGATCCTCATCAAAAGCGTACACCCAATGGTCCTCGAGGCTGTTATCGTAAAAACCGAAGACTATGAGTTCCTGCCGGTGGTCGTTGTCTATATCGACTGCCGATAATGATTTCACCTTGAAAGCTGTTGATTTATCTTCCACATTAAGATTGAATTGACTTATCACAGTAGCAGGTAATCTTATCTCGTATACCATATTTCCGGTTGCCGCATAAAATTCATCGAAACCGTCAGAATTCAAATCCGCACCCAGATATATGTCGTTGATTCCGCTAATCTGATAAATGTTCTCTGCATCGGGATCGAAATCGTAAATCCTGCTGCTCCTGCTAATACTGACTATAATCTCGTCCAATCCATCGGCATCGATATCCCGTAAAGCTGCATACGGAAATACCTCGGCATCTACACTTTCATAAGCTTCAACATCCAAATCCTGATTTAGCGGGAATATATGCTGTCCCGTAGCTGAGTTTCGAAGATAGAGATAGGCGCTGCCTGTTGCTGAAGGGCATTCTACAATCGTGGCAAAGTCCTCTCTGCTATGATGATCGATATTCCCAACAGCAATGGCAGTCCTGCAATCGCAGTCTTCGAGCCAGGGAAGATCGTCGGAATAATAACTGCCATCAGGATTAAAGATGTACAATCCGTTATTTGATCCAACCAGAATCTCATTAGTCCCATCGCCGTTTAAATCAGCATAGTTAACATTGCTGCAAATATCATACGGTAAAGCAACTCTCCAGCCGTCTTCCCCTGAAAATGGGGAGGTGATTGTGATGGGAATAGAAACCTCTTCGATTTCCCTATCAGAAGTATATAGAGAGAGTTTCAGTATATAATCCCCGTCATCAAGAAGACTGGTATGCCACTGCCCGAGCCGACCGTCTTCAACACTCCTGGTCGAGGAATTAATGGGATGCCATTCGGATGGGGTTTTAGCTGAAGCATAAAGCAGCTGGTAATGATCGAAATCAGGACAGATCGCGGAGCCTTCAATGGAAATCTGTGAGTGAACTGTATCATGTTCAAGCGGCTTTGATATTTCTGCCAGGCATGAATTTGCAATTACGACACTGACCTGCGCGATATTTGATTCTCCTATTTTAGCCCGGATTGAGTAAATTCCATTAAGTCCGATGGTATTGAGTTCACCCAGATTTCTTGATTCGGGCGCGGTGTTTCCGGATGCAAACTCCGTCCAGCTTTCCGGTTTGTCTCCTTTTCCGTATTCGAGGATGAATTCAGAAACATCATCAGCGTTGCAAACGCCATGAATTTGAATTGTGCCGCTTATTAATTGATGATTGGCGGGGCTTTCAATCCGCGCGCAGCGTATGGGAGCGGCCTGAACCGCCTCGGAAAGATTGACACAGCCAAATCCGGTGTATTTATCCCATCCGGGCATAGCAGGACCGTTTTCTAATGGGGACAAAATATCGGTAGAGGTATTTTCAATAATCGATTGCACCTGACCCGGGACCAGGCCGGGTGAGACTGCTCTAACCCAGGCGGACACCGCAGCCACATGCGGCCCGGACATGCTGGTGCCCGATGCTATATAATAATCCTCGCTGATGATGTGAACATCGGGCTCTCCATATTCTGCATAAATATCGCTTTCATTGGCACGCAGTGAGAGAACCGCTTCACCGGGTGCGCAGACACTGATGTGGTCACCATAGGTGGAGAAGGCTGCCATTTTATTTGAGCTGTTGCTTGCAGAGACCGCCATTGTATAAGGTGAACCGGCGGGGAAGTTGAGGTAGCTGCCGCCGTCATTTCCCGCCGAGGCGCACAAAACAACTCCCCGAGAATTTGCATAAGCCAGAGCATCCTCCAGAACCTCAATATGCCAGGGATAACCGAAGCTCATATTGATAACATCTGCGCCGTTATCGGCGGCATAGACAATGGCCTCGGCCGCGAATGAAGACAGCATCAAAGGAAAAATCTTTAACGGCATAATCACACAATTATCGGCTGCGCCCGCAATTCCTATCCCATTATTGGCGGTGGCGGCTATTATGCCTGCGCAATGAGTGCCATGGCCGAACCAGTCCATTGGATCATTATCGGGCAAAGGCCCTCCAATTGTGCCTTCCCCGGTGAAATCCCAGCCGCTAATGTCATCCACAAAACCGTTATGATCATCATCGATAGAATTGCCGGCGATTTCATTCGGATTTGTCCAGATTTTGCCGACAAGTTCAGGATGTTCGGTATCCACTCCGGTGTCGATCACGGCTACAATCACTGAATATGTGTTTTCAGGAGGATTTTCAAATACGGGTTGAGCATTGATATCTGCGCCGGCCTGACCCGCTGTCATGATCAACTCATCATTGAAGTATCCACTGTTTCTCACAATATGATAATGCTCCTGGCCGGCATTTAGAAGCGGCCATTGAACGTCGAATAGGGGATCGTTTGGAAGAGTATGAAGTTCCATCTTATAATCACTATGTGCGTATACGACCTCCGGCAAATCTCGATAGCTCTTTATAATTTGCTCGATATTGCCTTCAGCGGGAGCTTCAACGATCAGGATGTTTTTTAGTCGCGGGGATTGGCTCAATGCGGGCATATCTGAAAACAACAAATCAACGTTTTGAATTCGGTTTTTTCGGTTAAGTCTGTCCAGGGAACTCACCCCCAGCGAGAGCATTGTACCGCCGGATTTCAAGGGGGAGATCACTATATCAGGCTTAAGCTTAACTACAATTCTTTGAGAAAAATCCTGATCTCCGGTTTTGGACGATTCCCCGAAATAAAGACCGTAGATTGGCGATGAAAGGATGAAGAGGCTTGCGATAATTATTGCTATACTTTTTCCGCAGCCCATAAAATTATTCCTTTTTTTGTTTCTCCGGCGGATAAAGGAAACAAAGAGTCTGCAATGCCCGGTTGTCTTTAACTATATTAACGACGAGGGTACCTTGGATACGTTCAATATAAATGATAGAAAAATTTGCACAAGATATATTTGGAGAAGAAGAGCTCAGGAATCGCGTTCGACCGAAGCCGCTGTACCGCCTGGGCTGTCAACCGAAGGTGCCGTGCTGACTGCCTTCTTCTTCATACCCAGAAGGCCCTTGATTCTGACTGTAAGCTCGATAGCATAGGAGAAGACCAGGGGCGTTAATATCAAAGTCGTAACCGTTGAGACTGCCAGGCCGCCCACGACAACGGAGCCAAGTCCGCGGTAGAGTTCCGATCCTGCCCCCGGCATGATAATAAGAGGCAGCATTGCCAAAGTTGAAGTTCCGGTTGACATGAAGATTGGACGGACACGCACTCTGACAGATTCCTTGACCGCTGAACGGGCGTCCCATCCTTCGCGCATAAGCTGAAGAGCATAGTATACGATCAGGATAGAGTTATTGATGACCGTACCGACAAGGATTACGAATCCCAGCATTGTGAGAATATCGAACTGCTGTGAGCTGTCGAAAATCTGTACTACATTTAATCCCAGCACACCGCCGAAAGTCGCCAATGGCACAGTCAGGAGAATTACCAGGGGATAAGTGAACGATTGGAATAGCGCTGAGAGAAGCAGATATGTCAGAATAACCGCCAGATGAAAGTCGGTGGTCAATTCAGCGCGCAATTTACTCAAATCATCGGCCGTGCCGGAAAGCTTTATATCATAGAGACCGCCGATCTGTCCCTGATCGCGAAGCGGGCCGATAATATCGTTTTCGAGCATTGCCATGGCTTTTTCGAGTGGGATGTTTTCCGGCAGTACTGTTTCAATCGAAACGGTTCTCTGCCGTTCGACATGATTTATCTGCACCGGACCCTGTTGCAGGTTCACATCAGCCACGTCGCCAATCGTGATCAAATTGCCGCTGTTGGTGGCCAGGGGAAGCTGGGCAACATCCTGGGTATGGCGGGTCCAGTTGTCCCTGCCCTTGATAATCAAATCCAGTTCTTTGCCGTTGTGATAGTATTCACTGACAATTGCCCCGTCAACCAGGGCATTCACGGCCAGACCGATCTGGCTGGCTGTCAGGTTAACATCAGCCGCGCGTACTCTGTCGGGAACGACTCTGACCTCGGGATTACCAAGATCAAGCCCGGGTATTGGACGTGAATTGGCGCCCGGCAGCACCTGTCCCACCTGCCCGAATACCTGTCCGGCAATTTGCAGAACCTTTTCAAGCTCCGGCCCGCTGACATCTATTCGTACCGATCTTGTTCCGGCAAAACCGCGTCCGAATAGGGAGGTCTGGCTGGCAAAGCCGATTGAACCGGGAATCGAAAAAATTGCCTTGTTTGCAATGGGCACAAGTTCAGAAGCGCGCTCATGATCCCGCGAGGCCAGGCCGAAAAATGCCTGTCCGGAAAATGCCACGAAGAAGAAGTTCTCAATGCCTCCTCCGGGCATATCCTCGGCTTCCTCGCCCTCAGCTTCCCACAAGGGCCTGATCTGCGATTCAATTGTCTGTCCGGCCTTAACCATCTCATCGATGTTATACCCGGGAGGCGGAAGCATGAAAGCGAATACCAGATTACGGTTGCCGTTGGGAAGATACTCGGCGTCCGGCAGAAGGAGCCAAGTGAAGAACATGGCAAAGATCACGATTCCAAGAATCGTGCCCAGCCTTCGGGCGCCCTTGGCATTGATAAAGTCCACGAATGCCGCCACTCGTGAGGCAAACCTTCCGAGCAGGGATTTATGCTGATCCGAGCCCTGCAGTTTTTTCGAGACTTTCAGGGCACGGGATGATAATGTCGGGATTACTGTAATCGATACCAGCAGAGCTATCACGATTGCGCTCGAAATTGCAATAGCGATATCCTGGAATAACTGTCCGGCCTGTTCTTCCACGAACATGATCGGCAGAAAAACGGCAATCGTTGTCACCGTAGAGGCCAAAAGCGCTCCCCATACCTCACGTGCGCCGTCAGCAGCCGCCTGCCATTTGTCCTTGCCCATTTGCATGTGACGGTAGATATTTTCCAATACTACAATGGAGCTGTCCACCACCATTCCCACGGCAAAAGCCATTCCGGCCAATGATATAACGTTAATAGTTCGTCCGAAGAGCGACATGGCCAGAAATGTACTGATGATAGAAATAGGGATCGAGAGAGCGATTACCGCAATTGCCGAAGCCGATCTCAAAAATACAAACAGCACCAGAATTGCCAGGAAGCCGCCCAGGTAGATATTCGAAAACACCAAATCGATTGCTGAATTTATGTATGTGGTCTCGTTGTATGCGTTGACAATATTCATGCCGCGCGGATTCATGACCTCGCTGTTTAATATGTCTACCTGCTTCAGGAGATTATCCAGAACCTCCAGAACATTTGCGCCCACCTGACGCTGGGCATTGAAGGCGATTGCCGGATTGCCCATGTTGCGCACCATGGCAGTAGGCTTTTCGAAGTCAAGGCTGACCTCGGCCACATCCTGTACACGGATCGGCACGCCGTTTTGGACGGCGACTACAGTCTGCTCCACATCCTCAATCGAATTGAAGCGGGAGGTCGTACGCACCACATATTTTCGTTTGCCTTCACCAAAATCACCGGCCGAGATATCCCGATTCTCTGCACGCAGGGCAGAGGCCAGCATATCGACTGTAATACCTGATGAGGCCAAAAGATCGGGATCGAAGGTGACATGAAGTTCCTGCTCGAGCCCGCCGTAAATGTTAATCGAGGCAACACCCTCGACGCGCTCAAGACGGGGCTTCACGATATCTTCGATCAAGCGTTCCTGATGGGGAATATATAAATTTGAATCCAGTGCGCGCACTATGAACCATGCTATGGCGCCCTCGGTTTCGCCCGAGGATCTTACTACCGGCCGCTCGGCATTTTCCGGGTAGGAAGGCACCTCGTTCAGCTTGTTGGTAACACGCACCACAGCGCCGGTGAGATCGGTGCCAACAGGAAATTCAAGAGTAATCGTGCCCCGGCTGTCCTGCGACTCGGAGCGCATTTCCTCCACACCCTCGACCGACTTGAGATATTCTTCCTGCTCCTCGATAATTTCCTTCTCGATTTCCTCAGGCGATGCTCCCACCCAGGTTGTGCTGACTGTGATAATCGGCTGTTGAATCTCGGGGGTAAGCTGAATCGGCACTTGTTTTAGCGCCAGAAAGCCGGCCATTGTAATAATCAATACCCCTACTATTACCGTGACCGGAAATCTTATCGAGGATTTTATGAGACTCACTTCTATATCCTTTTAATATAATCTTAAGATAGTTTTAATTAGCCTGATTGCCCTTTTCGGCAGTTGCGGATGTCTGCTGTGACTGTCCGGTGGTTACAGGACTTCCCGGAAAGATTCTTTCATTACCGCGCACAACAACCGGCATCCCAACCGAAAGCCCCTCACCCTGAACCGCTACCATTTTGCCCTCGGTGGAGGTGGTAACGACCGGTATCGGTGCAGCCTTGCCTTCATTTATGGTGTAGACAATTGTATTCTGTCCCTGCCTGATAATCGCATCCTTGGAAACAGCCAGGCTCTGGAAAGTCTCATCCATAGAAAGAGTGGTTCTGACCAGCATCCCGCCGCCCAGTGAAACATTCTCATTAGAGACCTCAATGATTACAGGAAATGTATGTGTCTCCTCGGATGCCCGCGGTGCGATACCGACAACCGTGCCGGTCAATTTTTCACCGCCGTTTCCGGAAGCAACGATTTTGACCTCGCTTCCGACCGACACTCTACCGAAATGACGTTCGGGGAGATCGACCGCAACTTTAATTCTTGAAAGGTCTACCATTTCGAACACAGGCATCCCGGGATTGACCCATTCGCCCACGTCCACAAGCTTTCTTCCGGTGTAGCCGTCGTAAAGGGCTTTGATAACGCTGTTTCTCAGATCGAGCTCAAGCATTTTGCGTTCGGCTTCAAGCTGCTTGAAGCGCTGTTCTTTTATTCCGGCCCAGGCCACGGCGCTGTCGTAAGCCGATTCCGAAACGAGTTCTTTGGAATACAAATCTTTCGCTCTCTTCAAATCATTTTGAGTAAGCTCAGCTTCCAGCTTTGCCTGCCGGGCTTCTGCTTCTTTGGCATTCAGGTTGAACCGTATCTGGTCGGCGTCGATCGTAACCAAAGGCGTGCCCTTATCAACCTGGATTCCTTCACCGGAATTGATCGCCTGAACTCTGCCCGCAACCTCGGACACTATGCGGCTTTCAATCCATGCTTCCGTGCGGCCGACCAATGTGATCTGATCGTGAAAATCCATCTGCACGACCTGGTCAGTTACGACCAGTGTCGGCTGTTGAGCATTAACAGGTGAATTCATTGCTATTATTACTAAGAAAACTAATAGTAAAACAGGCTTTTTCATCTCTGCCATCAGAAAATCTCCTTTATCAAATACCGGACATATTAAATGCAATACGAAAATTGTCCCGATTTGATTCACTATAACAGAATTTATTTGGATTGGTTCTCATTCAATATCACTTTTAAGAACCATTTTTGAAAGGCTGATTTACTACAGGGGCTATAGGACTGTAAGTTGTTGCAGGATAATCGTTTGAAAAAGGCGGGCTTATGTCGTAAGCTTTGTGTTAGGCCTTTTTGCCCCAGATAGCCAGGCCTTTAGCCCAGGCAATCCCGGTCTCTGATAAACGCATTTTAAGATCGATTCCGGTTTGATAGAGCTCTTTATGCTCGGGCTTGTTCTCGATTCTGGATAGATAATCATCCGTTGCATTCAATAAGTACGACATCGTTTCCTTGTCGCGGGAAAGGTCCTTATCCTCATTATATTCCATTATTTCCAGATTTTTTAGCTTGAGATTTTCGACCATATCTATTAGTTCCTGCCGTTTGAATGTGTGATAGTGAGGTATGTCTGAAATGCTGTCCACATCCGCCCACCAATGATGCAGGAGAACATGAGTCATTTGCTGCTCGCTTTGATTATCACTATACATTTCGGATACAAGCAGAAGGCCTCCCGGCTTAAGGACTCTGTACATTTCATGCAGCGCCTTCTGCGGATCATCTATATGATGCAATGAATTAACCACGGCGCTGAGATCGAATTGATTGTCGTCGAATTCAAGATTTTCCGCATGCATTTGTTCAAAGCTTACTCTTTCATCATCGAACTGCTGGATTGCCTGCTTCAGATTCTTTTCGGAATAATCTATTCCGACCGCTTGCTCGAAGCCGTTTATATTGTCGATCAAATATTTCAGCGATGATCCTCTACCTGCGGCTACATCGAGTATTTTTCCACTAATATCAGAAAGCCTCTTTTCAAGTTTATCCAATTGCCGTCTCCATTGCGGTTTAGTTAATTTATATGAATACGAGTGAATGGCTAATAAGATTCAAATAGATTCTTTGTCCGTCATAAGCCGGATCTAAGACTTCGCTCAGAATGGCTGTTGTAACATCTATATAATCTTGTATCGTAAGAAATAAAAAGGCATGCATGTATGCATGCCTTTTTATCTAAGCTCTTCGCTTTTGCTAATCTTTTATCGAAACCACAATATCGCTTTCCTGAAATCCCGAACCTGAGACCGGCACTACTGT
>WJIM01000079.1 GCA_014730285.1 Candidatus Zixiibacteriota bacterium | reverse complement strand
TGTATGAGACGGATTATTGGATTGGAAAGGATTTCTCGGAATTAAATTCCAATCGGAAAGAAAGTTTTTTCCTACAGCAGGCCGTGATGTTCGGCTTTGGTCCTGTCTATGAGGGAATCCACCGCCCTGTGGAAACTTGTTTCATCCAGAAACTCCCCGTTGGATTTCAGATACAGAGGGCAGTCAAGCTTGTATCCGAAACAGTCCATAGCCTCAGCGATATAACACACATTTTTGTAGGCACATTGCTGTTTCTTCTTAAGAGCATATTTATGGGCAGGCTTTGTCATATTTTTTTTATCGGGAGTTTGGAAAGATGCGTTAATTATAATGTATAATTGAGAATACATTTTTTTTAATGGCAGGCAATCTCATATTTTTGCTTGCCATACAGGGATCATGTAATATCTTAAAATTTAATGAAACAGGGGATTTGAATAAGCCCGCGGACCGGAAAGTGAGAGGAATAATGAAGATAGGAAAGCTGTTGACCAGCAATGCCTTTGCCCTGCCGCTTATAGCGTTTATTTCAATAGTAATCGGACTGAGTTGCGGTAAAGACAAACCTGAGATGATCGCTCGTCCATGGATAAATACCGATTACAGGGATTCGGCCAATTTCGTTCTGCAGGAAAAAGCAAAAGAAGGCGATACTCTTGCGGCAATGGTGCTGGGATGGCAGTATATGCTTCATGAGGATTCTGCCGCGGCGGCGGATTATCTAACCGATTATAACAATAATCCGCCTCAGGCCTCCCCTGCAATCAATTATCTGACCGGTCTTGCGTTAAAAGGAGCCAAACGCGATTCTCTGGCTGTAGAATATTTTCTGCCCATTAAAGATAGTGAGGAATATCCTCATGCCGCATATTATCTGGCAAATCTTTACAGGAAGATGAAAAAACACGAGCAGGCATTGGAAATCTATGAAAAGTTTGATCCTGAAATATGGGGTGGAGGAATAGAGGACTCTATTCTGGTTTGCCATGCCTCTATGGGCGACACTGCCAGCGCTATGAAATTCGCACGCAAGATGTTCGATCAGAACAACGCTTTCAGGGCAGTCCCCTATCTAAGCAAATACGTCAGCCTCAAACGCGGTGAGTCACCGACACTCTGGAACTATATGGCCGGCATGGGTTATTATCAGGGCAATAACAGCACCCGCGCCGCTGTATTCCTGGAGAATGCCGATGCGGACACGAATGTTGCTCATCTTTCATACTATCTGGGATTGACATATTATAAGCTGCAAGTTTACGATTCAGCCAGCTCGAAATTGGAACAGGCCATGGAAATGGGTGACAGCTCGGTAAACCTTATGATTGCCCTTATGAAAAGCTACCAATTCCAGGGGGACACAGCGCAGGCCCTGGCGACAGCCTCACAGGCAATACAAATACATCCCGATGTAGAAGAGTTTTACTTTTTTCCGGCCAAAATACTCTATCAGGGCGGCCAATACGGTCAGCTCTTCGATTTTACCCAGCAGGGCCGGATGCGTGCTACCGATTCGTACAAGCTTGATGCCTACTATGCCGCTGCCAGCTTCTTGATGGGAAATGACAGCCTGGGCAACATGCTAGTCGATACGCTGATCGAAAAACACAAATTCGAGGGCGGCGCTCTCACTGAAGCTGCCAGACTGTTCGAAGAATCTCTTGATAAACCGCAAATTGCCGAGAAGCTTGAGGCGAACGATCCGGCCAAGCGCTTTCCCAAAACAAATGAATTCCTGTACTGGTATAATTATTACAGAGACAGGGATATGATAGATTCCACTCGCAGCATGCTCGAGAGGTGGATAGAGGGCGATACCGTGGAGGCAAGACGGCAGTTAATGGAAGAGCTCTATGAGCGGGATTTCCCTGAGTTAGCCCATAAATCGCAAACCGATATAGAAGAATAGCTACTCGATATGGCCGATTCTGGAAGGATAATGCGGCATTTGATGCAGGCAGTCATTATCGGCCTTCTGCTGTTTTTCCTGATTTCCTGGATTTATCCCTCCAACTGGAACTGGTCGGTAATAAGCATCGATCATCTTCTTCCCTATGCACTGATTTTATTTGCTGTGATCAGTATCACCACGCTGATTCCCGCAATCGGCAGTGCCATATATAAGGCAGTCACTAATTTACTACTGAATATCCAACAGAATCTGGCTCTTATGCCAAAATCGATTAAATCTATATTATGGATTCTTATACCGGGCGCGCTTTTATACGCGATTAAGACCAATTGCTATATCTATGGAGACGGGCATCTTATTTTGGGTCATATTTCCCGCGATAACATTATCTCTAAAACAGCTTACGGCTTCAGTCTTCTGGTAAAGTTTGCCTACAGTACTATGGACCTTGGAAAATTGATGGAGCCTTCTGATATAATGGCTGTGATATCAATAATCTGCGGCATTGTATTCATGAATTTTCTATACAGGATTCTAACGTTATTAATCGAAGACAATGGCTTCAAGCTCATTATCTACTTCGCCTGTGCCAGTTCTGCGATTGTAGTGCTTTTCACTGGCTATGCGGAAACATATTCTATCCTGACTGCATGGCTTGCCGTATATACCTTCTGCGCAATAAAATATACCAGAGGAGAATTCAGGAGTCTGCCGCTGTTTCTGATCTTCTTAATCGGTGTCTTCTGGCATATCTGGTTTATAGCATTCTTGCCCTCTCTTATGTTTCTGCTTAACAAACGATTCAGGATCATACCCGGAAGTATAATACCTGCCCTTGCGGGGCTTTTTGTAATCGGAGTTTATATTGGAGGAAGGCTGGTAACAAGAAACGGCATACCCGCAACCCTGCCCATTTTTAATAATACCGATACCAGCTATTCTATTATCTCAATACAGCATCTGCTGGACTTTTTTAACATCCTGATTTTCACAGGTCCGATCCTGATACTGCTGGCAATAGTCCTGCTAATCGCATCAACAGGAAAAGAGAAGACGGATGAAATAAAAATGCTATTATATCTGGCAGTACCGGCGATTATAATATCCTTTTTTATCGATCCGGCACTTGGTGCGGCACGCGACTGGGATTTGCTTTCAATATTCGCCCTGCCTGCTATTCTTTTGGCCGCTGCAATAATGGCTAAAAATGCAGGTGAAAAGGCGAATTATAAATTCCTTTTAGTTCCGATTCTAATGATTGGAATAATTCACACCGGGATTTTCATCGCAGTCAACAAAGACAGTAATGCCGCTGTCGACAGGATGGTTCGGCTCTTGAAAGAGGATACGCATTACACCTCGGCCTATTATGAGGGTGAAAGGATAATACCTTTTGTGGCGATTCTATCGAATATTTATGAAAGGCATAAGGATGCCACAGCCTTTACGGAGCGCAAGACCGGAGATGATCCGAAGGATTATGTTGATTTAAAACACCTGGGTGATTCTTATTATGATGAGAAAAGATATGAGAAGGCCGTGGAATATTATAACCAAATACCTCTCGAATATTTCGGCTCAGTCAGAAACCGAATGGCCTATGCCAACGCTCTCTATAAAACCGGCAGATACACCACAGCCGGAGAAGTCATGGAAAACATTGCCAAAGACACCTGTTTTGAATCTTTATACTTCAGAATGGGCAACACTCAGCTTTTCACCGGATATCCTGATTCGGCGCTTGCCATTTACAGGGATGGACTTGTTTGTGCGGATGACACGCTGGAATATTTGGATAATGCCGGAAGTAATTTATATGCCTATTTGAAATATCCTCAGGCGGCAGAATTCTATCGAATCGGCGTTTTACACAACTCCGAGTCAATTGAAATGCTAACAGGATTGGGGCGATCGCTCCAGGGTATGGGTTACATGGACTCGGCCTTCTATTACTTCAACCACATCCTTGAAACTAATCCCAGGAGCTATGACGGGTTGATGGCCCTTACAATACTGTACTATGAAACCGGCAGGTACGATTCCTCGCTTAAAGTTTTGGAAAGGGCCGAAGAATTGTATCCGGAAAATTTCAGCATCCATCACTGGCGTGGAAAAAACTACAGCGCTCTGGGAAGGTCTGATGATGCACTTGGAGAGTTTAATGCCGCGCTGAATATAAATCCCAATCATCTCGGAACAAGAGATCTCGCCGCAGAAGAGCTCTACAGGATCGGAAGCCTGGAAACTGCCTTGCAGCTATGGAGTCAGGTTCTATCAGTCGACGGCAATCATACCGGCGCCCTTCTGGGCCTGGCAAAAGCCTATGACAGAATCAATAATAGGACCGAGGCATATCGAATATTGATGAAACTGGACGGAATGAATTTTGATTTTCAAAGCGATACCGCTGCCATGCGGCTTAAAATCAAATATTTGAACGAAGAATGACAGTTCTATTGTGGGGACTGTGAATTGAACCGATGAACGTTTTTGGCGAATTCATCGGTTTCCTTCTGAAGCATTAATTCGAGTTCGCGTGTATATTCATCCTTCCTGATCTCTTTTAGCTTCTCGAACTTCTTAACTTCTTTGGAGGCTTCCAGCAGCTTCTTTCTTTTATGAACAACTTTAGCCTCGGCTTCTTTGAGGACTTTGGTTTGATGTGCGATCAAGAGCGCGAGCTGTCCAAAATACTTCTGCGCCAGCTCGAGCCTCCCAAGGTCAAGCCTTTTGGTACGGCGGCTTTTTTCCTGAGCCATTCGGCCGGAGAGCTCATCATTGAGGCTTATCAGAATACCCTGCTGTTTACGCTTTACATTTTCAGCTTCGGCCAGGGCCTTTTGCGCCTGCTTTTTGAGGGTTGTTTTGAGAGACAGGACTCTTTCCAGCCTGAACCGGAACTTTTTCACGCTCAGCCAGCTCCCTTAATGTGTTCAAATCTTCTTCGAAATTCGCCTTCTCATCAATTCCCTGACGAAGGAAAGAATTGATCTCATCTATTTTTTGAATCGACTCATCAATGGTTGTATCGGAACCTTTTTCGTAAGCTCCGATATTAATCAAATCTTCGGCTTCATGATACGCCGACATCAGCGATTTCATCTTATGTATACTGTTTTTATGTTTATCATCTGTAATATCGACTATTAGACGGGAAACCGACTCCAGCACCTCGATTGCCGGGTAATGGTTGCGGTTAGCCAGTCTCCTCGATAGTACAACATGGCCGTCAAGAATCGATCTGACAGTGTCCGAGACCGGATCATTGAGATCATCCCCTTCAACCAGAACAGTATAGAGGCCGGTAATACTCCCATGTTTGGAGGTGCCCGCCCTTTCCAGAAAGCGCGGCAAAAATGTGAAGACCGATGGTGTATACCCCTTGGTTGCCGGAGGTTCGCCCACCGCCAGGCCTATCTCACGCAATGCCATTGCTATTCGTGTAACCGAATCCATCATCAAAATAACGTCTCTGCCCTGGCTCCGGAAATATTCCGCAATCGTGGTTGCCGCAAGGGCGCCCTTGACCTTGACCAGGGGCGGCATATCCGAGGTTACACTTACGACCACTGATCTTGAAAGACCTTCTTCTCCCAGATCCTTCTCGATAAATTCTCGCACCTCGCGTCCCCTCTCACCGATCAGGCCGATGACATTGATCGGAGCACGGGTATTGCGGGCAATCATACCCATCAAAACCGATTTCCCTACGCCGCTTCCGGCGAAAATGCCCATCCTCTGTCCTTTGCCGCAGGTTACGAAGCTGTCGAGAGCTCGTACACCGGTAACCAAGGGCTCGGAGATTCTCGTGCGGGACATTGGATCGGGAGGCATGGCATAGATCGGCCGGTACTGAGATGCATTGATCGGTCCTTTACCATCCAGAGGTTCGCCCATTCCGCCGATCACCCGTCCGATCAGCTCCTCCCCCACTCCAACCGAGAGAGTATCGCCGGTAGCAACTACCAGCGATCCGGGATTGATGCCGGATAGCTCGCCCAAAGGCATAAGCAAAACCTTGTTTTTACGAAATCCGACCACTTCGGCCAAAACCGGTTCGGCATCGGGGTGCGGATATATTTTGCACAACTCTCCCACAGATGTTGCCGGTCCGGTCGAGGTTATGATCAGGCCTATTACCTCGACAACTTTTCCATCCTGCCAGAGAGTGCGGGTTTTCTCGGCAGTCTCGATATATTTTGCGAGAACATTACTCATATCTATTCTTCAGGATTGGGAATTTGTTTTTTGAGAGCGGAGGTAAGAACTTCGAGCTGTTTTTCGATCCTGGCATCGATACGTCCGGAGGAGGTCTCGAGAACACATCCGCCCTGATTTATTCTCCTGTCGGCTTCGATCGTAATCTCCTTCAAATCGCTGTCCATTGCCATGATACTGTCAAACTGCTCTTTAATAAATTCCTCCTGCTGAGGAGCGACTTTGATAGTCAATTTGCTCTTTTCCAGGAGTAGTGGAAGTGATTTTTTTATCGTATCGAGCACCAGCTCCTGATGATCCTGTGCCAGAGCTCCCACCAGCTTGCGGGCGATTGTCATGGCCAAATCGAGGATATCTTTTTCGGCGGAAGTATATATTTGATTCTTTGTGCGGTTTATTTCAGTCAGAACCGGTTGTATCTGATCTATTACCTGCTGGGCCGCGGCCTTGCCCTCAGACAACCCCTGATTGTATCCGCCCTGCTTCCCCTCCTGCAGACCGCGATGATAGGCGTCCTGCACGAGGGCGTCGACTTTTTTTTCGAGTTCCCTGTACTGCGATTCGGGAACCATGCTTTCACGGCTCTTTTCATCGGAAGGGCCTACGCGAATCTTCGTGTCGATTAAGCGCGGCCGATTTATTACCTTAGACAACGATATCTTCCTTTCCGCCGCGTCCGGATACTACGATCTGGCCCTGTTCCTCGAGTCGTCTGATTGTCTCTACTATTCTCTGCTGCGCCGACTCGACATCTGAGAGCCTCATCGGCCCCATGTACTCCATCTCTTCTTTAATCATCACGCTGACACGTTCCGAGACATTGGCAAAGATCTTGCGCTTGACCTCTTCATTGGCGGCCTTGAGCGCAACCGAGAGGTCCTTGGTCTCGACCTCTCTCAGGATTCTCTGAATTGCGCGGTCGTCAAGCAGTACAATGTCCTCGAAGACAAACATCATATTTTTGATATCAGCCGCAAGTTCGGCGTCCTCGGCTTCCAGGGCCTGAAGGATATTTTTCTCTGCCGAGGTTTCCACCAGGTTAAGTATATCGGCGATTGTCTTGGTTCCCCCGGATACCGAGAGATCGCGAGTACCCGATGATCCGAAGTATGAGTCCAGAGTGGTCTCTATCTGCTTTAATATTTCCGGAGATATCTTTTCCATGGTTGCAACGCGATAGGCGACCTCGGCCTGCAATTCGGCAGGCAGTTCGGTCAATACCGCCGAGGCCTGCTGGGCATTGAGCTGGGTTAAGACCAGCGAGATTGTCTGGGGATGTTCGCCCTGAAAGTACTGCGCCAGTTGTTTCGGATCGATGCCCTTTAAAAGATCAAAACCGGTGGTTGTAAGCGAGCTTTCGAGCTTTTTCAGAAGATCGACTGCACGAGTCCGGCCCACCGCCTTTTCCAGCACCGAGCGGGCATAATCGACACCGCCCTGGGAGATATATTTGCGGGCCATGTAGATGTCGTAGCATTCCTTGATAACCTGCTCTTCGATCTCAGAAGGCACATCCTTCAAATTGGCAATCTCGACCGTAATCTTTTCCAGTTCAGTTTCCGAAAGATCTTTCAGCACTTCCGCCGAGAGCTCAGTCCCGAAAGAAATCAGAGCTATTGCCGCTTTTTGAGCACTTGTCAATTCTTCGTATGTTACAGCCATCTCTATTCAGACATCATTGTTTTAATTACTTTTGTTAGCTCATCAGGCTGATCCTTAGCCATTGACCTCATCTTATCGGCGAGTTTTGGCTTGGGCGGTTCAACCTCTATTTCCTCCTCAGGCTCCGGCCTTGTGGGCCTTTTCGGCGGAGGCGACGGGGGCGACATTTTGACGACCGCCTTCACGGCCTTCTTCACCTTACCCTTGACATAGAAGAAAGCCAGGATTATGCCAATTGCAATCAGGACCTTCTTCCCTATCTCAAAGTAAAGGCTGTACTGCCCCATAAAATCGAATCCCGGCTGTTCCTCAACCTGATTTTTTGTATCGAAGGCAAAATTGACTATGCTGAATTCATCCGCGCGCGTGCTGTCGAATCCCACCGCACGTTGGACAATCGAAGATAACTGATCCAGTTCGGCCTCATCCCTGGGAATATACTGCTGTTCCAAATCACCGTTTTCGGTCTCGACTTCTTCATAGTGTCCGTCGACCATTACCGCCACAGAGAGCTTCTTGATCGTTCCCACGCTTGAGGCTACTGTCTCCACTGTACGGCTGACCTCATAATTCGTGATCGTCCGTTCGGATATCTCCCGTCCGCCGGTATTAAGCGTGTCTGTACCGACCGATGATGATGAATCGGCTGCGGTAAACTCCTGCTTTTCCTCGGAGCGGACGGCGGTTTGATCGGGATCGTAGGTCTCGATTGACTTGGATACCTGATCGAAATCCAGATCGGCATCGATCTTTACGATTGCCCGCGAATTGCCCAGCGCGCCGGATAAAATCGACTGTGCTTTGCTTTCCAGATACGATTCAACCGCCTTTTTCATCTCAAGCTGCGTAGCCGACAGAGCTATCATGGGATCGCCCGTTTGCGGTGACGAGAGCAGGTTGCCCCAGTTATCCACTATTGTAATATTTTCTGTTTGCAAACCCTCGACCGAGGATGCCACCAGATGGCTTATGCCGAAAAGCTGCCGTTTGTTCAATGAACCCGGCCCGGAGAGTTTCAGTGCCACCGAGGCCGTGGTCTTTTTTTGATCCTCTTCAAAAAGCCTTTTTTCGGGAATGACTATATGCACCCGGGCCGCGCGTACCTCTTCCAGGTCGGCAATAGTCCGGGCCAGCTCGCCCTCAAGGGCTCTTCGATAATTCACCTTCTGAACGAACTCGGTCATACCCAGATTTGTCTTATCGAAGATGGAATATCCTACCGAACCTCCCGTGGGAATTCCCTGGGTGGCCAGTGTGATTCTGGTGCTGTGAACTTTCTCGGCTGGAATTCTGATAGTCCTTCCGCCGTTTGAGAGCTTGTAATCGATGCCCATCTCATTCAAGCTCGTGGCGACCTCACCGGCTTCTTTCTCCGGAAGGTCGGAATACAAGACCGAGTACGACATCGACTTGAAGGCTCCGACGGCAAGAAGCAGTCCCACCAGAGTCACGATAAAAATGCCCGCCATCAAAAGAATCTGGGTCAGGGTGAATCTTTTGACGTAGGCTTTGATCCCATCGAAGAATCTCTGCAAAAAATCCATTGCTTAATCCTATTAAGCGCGCATCCGCATCACTTCTTTATATGCATCCAATAATTTGTTTCTTATTTCCATCAGGAGACTAAATGCGACCGAGGCCTCCTCGCCCGCAATCATAACCTCGTGCACGTCCGAAATCTCGCCTCGTAAAAACTGTTTTTCCTTATCACCTGCCGTGTGCTGGAGCTCGTTCACCTCATTTACCATGTCGGACAGGAGATTATTGAACCCTTCGGTTTTCTTCTCACCCCGCAGGGCATCGGTATGATCGGGAACCTTTTCAAGCGGTATCGTCCTCTTCCGTTCCAATAGATCGGACAATCCGCTGTTTCCCCGCACACTCTGGATCGATTGTATGCTCATGCCAGTATATCAATCCTTTTGCCCTGAATCCGTCCGGAATTCTTAGCATCGGTCCGGTCGGTTTCACTGAGCTTGGTAAAATTTTTATTCAGGAATTCTATTTCTTTTTTATCCAGAAGATCGGAGAAGCTGGCTCCCTCCAGATTTTTGCTGCGGGTAACCTGTTTGGCGGGAGCATCAGCGACATTATTTTTCACACTTTTCAAAGCATTCATGCTCTGATAAGTCTGAAGGCTGATATTGGTTATTTTCATGCTTCCTCCCCGAATTTAGATATCCAAAGCGGCCTGATATATATTCTTGGTGGCCTCAAGAGTCGAAGCGTTTGCCTCGTATGCTCTTGCCGCAGTCATCATGTTAACCATCTCGACAATGATATTAATGTCGGGCATCTCCACCCAGCCGTCGGCATTGGCATCGGGATGAGCCGGATCGTATACCATCTTGAAATCACCCCTGGAATCAACAGACTCGCGAGACTGCGGGAAGACTATATCCAGTTCATGTCTTCCGTACTGACGATTGGTTTTTAAGTGGTCTCCGCTGGTCCGATTCAATTTTATCCTGTGACGCTGCAACTCCGTATTGAAATCGACACCCTGAGATTTGCCGGAAACTAATACGGTTTTCTTTCTATACGGGCCGCCTTCATTGGTCTTAGTAGTATTCGCATTGGCAATATTCTCGGCGGTCACATTCATTTTACGTCGATTGACCGAAAGGCCCGATCCGGATATCTTTAACGAAGAAAATAAATCACTCATAACTATTTACTCTTTATTACATCTCTTAAGGCATTAAATTTCTTTTCGAG
>WJIM01000078.1 GCA_014730285.1 Candidatus Zixiibacteriota bacterium | reverse complement strand
TCCCCGGCTATCATTGGAACAGCAGCGAATTGATCCACCCCCATCACAGCACAGACCTCGCATTCGCTCATACATCCGCAATTATTAATGCTGATGATTCGAGGAGCTTTGTGTATTACGACTTCATTTAAAAGATGAGATTTAGCATCCAGAGGGATTCTGATATTCTTTACTTTTTCCACAATACTTTCCGCCGAATTGTTAGTAGTTGCCGAATATGTTTTCAGAACCTCAATCAGGCTGCGGCCTTCATCCGGAAGAGAATTCCATATCCGTCCCGCCTCCTCCGGCGACGACGGTCCGATTCCGGTATAACCCTCAAGTTGTGCTTTATCATCATCATACAAAAACAGGAAAGCGCGATTAAAGCCCAATCCCTCACGGGCGGTAACCGCAATCAGAATTATCTGCAGGATTTCATCAAAATTCAAAAGAGAGCCCAAAGCCGAAACTACCTGGGAAAATATCGACAACTCGGAGTCCTTTCGTGCCAGCCTTTCCCCCAGAAGATATGTCCTGCTCTCATCCTGAAGGATATACATGATTACCGAACAGTCTTTCAAATCCAAAGGCATCATGGAAACCGTACAGTAACGCATCTCCCCCCGAAGATTGGTGAAGCTTACCAGACTGCCTTTGTTGCTGCTGTTATGGTATTTTTTGGGATGTAAACGAGCGCCCAGAAGAGATTCGACCTGCCCCAGGCTGGTTATTTGCATATCCCCCTGAGTATTGACTCCGAGAAGATTTATCATGGCCCGATTTACCGAAATGACATCAAGATTCTCATTGCATAGAAATGATGGAAAAGGCAGATTCTCTATCGACTGTACTGAGGCTCCCTCGAAAGGGATGTTTGCATGTGGGGTTCTTAATGTAGACGACATCTTTTTATCCCGCTTTGAGGATATCATTGGAATGTCAATGGGAAACCATGCATTTTTGCGTTTCTGCCGATCTCCCCATAATATTCTGATACCGTTCAGGGACGGTTCTGTTTTGCGGTTTCTATTACAGCTTCGGCGATTTTGCGAGCGGTCTTTTCCTCCAGTTCCCTGAAGGCCATGATCTGCTGCGTATAAGGCGAGTGCAGGGCCGGCTCGTTGCTGGCATCCAGATCCAGATATGCCAGACTTCGCGAACCGTTGCTGCTCTCCTCGAACCGTTCCTGACTTACGATCTTTCCGCTTCTGGCATCGATTATCCTCAGCTCGGTTTCCAGGTAGAACTTGCGCTTATGAGACTTGAATACGAAGGGGAGCACCGTTGAGGAGCTGACATTCGACTGTGCTCTCAGGACTTTCACCCAGACCAGATAATCGGCGTCAAAATCGTTGACAAGTTCCCGCTGAAATTTATGGGAGTGTAGTTCCCCCGGCCTGAAATCTCTCCCCGCCTTCCAGCTCTCCACCTCCTCAGCCCAGACCAGGTCGAGCCCGTTGACACCGGAGAGCACAAATCCGAGCCTGTTTTTGAGATCGAGATCTATATACTCGACATCGGACTGGATCACATGCAGCACCATGATCTGATCGGCGGCTGAGACTGATCCGACCAGGCAACCGATGAGCAATAGAAGTGCTATAACCGCTTTTTTCATGTTATGCCTTTTCCACTTTCTGCGTGAAGACATATTTCAAGAGCATTTTTCTCAACTGCTCGTCGAAGCTGTAAATCTCTTCACCGATTTTATCCAGCACATGTGAGGGCAGCTCCGCTTTGAGTTTTTCCGGAGACATGAATTCGATTCCCACCAAAGGTGTACCCTCGTCAGTATCGACACGCTTGACCTTGCCGATGATCCCCGATATAGTGTCGGCATCGGCCAGGGTCATTTCCAATACGAGGTAGTCGTTTTCGCGCACGGTGTAATCGGTCTCAAAGAGAACGCCTCCGCCGGAGATATTGAGAATCCTTCCTTCGCAGGTCTCGTTTTCATCGAATTTTAAATCCGGCTCCATCGGATTGAAGGTCTTGAATTTTAAGGGGCTGTTAACTTCCAGCCTGACATACTTTCTTCTTTTGTGATGAAAAACCTTAAACGGTTTTTTAACCGTCGGTTTTTTGCCGGTCTTTCCGGCGGTCTTTCCCCTGGCAGGATTTTGCGGGGCCATATTTACCTCCTATATCAGGCCTTTCTGCCTGAGCTTGATCTGATAATTAAATACGAATTGAACCAGAGCCTGTCTTCTCCGGTCGCTGAAACTGAATATTGAATCCGGCAGGCGCTTTAGCTGTTTAGCATCAAGTTGCTTTTCGAGTTCCTCGGCTGTTATAAACTCAATGCCTGCATGAATACGGTTGTTCTCCGCGTCGACTATCCTGCGCACTATGCCGAAAATCGGATAATCCATTCGCAGGGATTTTTCCTTCAGATAGAGTGCAACCATATCGTCCTTTTCCAGCACCTTGAGGGAATTAATCAGTATTCCCGACGCCGACAGATTTATACTGCAAGCTACATACTCCTTGGATTCATCCAGAGATATTTTGGAATTTAGGACATCATTTAAAAGCTGGAAATGAACATTCATGTCCATCTCGACCCTGACATATCCCCTTCTCTGATGCCGGTACAATTTGTCAGGCTGTTTTATGACGTAGAACCGCTTATCGCCTTTTTTGTATGATTTGATTATTCTGCCGTTGAATCGGTAGGCGCCGTCTTCACGCATGACCGTTACCAGAAAATATTCATCCGGATTGAATGTCGGCTCACCGCTCAGCCAGATCGGCCGGTCTATCAGAATACCGCCATTGGAAAGGTCCTGCACTCTGGCGAAGTAAATGCCGGTATCATCGTTTTTGCCGCATTCCAGCTCCAGCTTTTCCCAGAGCTGAATTTTCACGTTATTTGCGGATGTTTTTTCAAGCGGAGACATTCTTTTTCTGTTCCAGTGTTTTCAGATTCAATTTTCCCTGTTCCAGTGCGAGTTCGAGGATTTTGCGCGCCAGCGCCGTCCTCGAGCGGTCCCCTTTATTGGCATGAATATATTCCTGAGCCAGCTTTATCGATGTGTTGAAATAGCCGCGGGCTTCCTTGTTTTTGCCGACCCGGCGCGACAGCTCTGCTATCAGATAAACCGCCTGAATTGCCTGATTACCGGCGGAGATTTCCTTGCCCTCCTCATAGGCCAGCTTATAATATTCTGCGGCTGAATTCATGGCCTCATGCTCGGAGGTGGGCGCCTCCGGCCATATCTTCTTCAATTCGCGCAGATATTCACGAAAACTGGTGCGGCCGTTAAAGGGCTGTTCCAGAGGAGCCATCGATTCGGCATTAACGCCTACTATCTCGCTGCTTGAGGAAATGCTGCCCTTTAGCTTGACTACCGCCGACTTATATTTCTCGACTGTCTCATCCAGATCGGAGAGAGCATCATTATAGCATTCCGATAATTCTCTTTTCTTGTCGCCTTCCGGAAATAGAGGATCTTTGATAAATTCGGCTGATGATACGGCCAGCGCCTTCTTATCCTCACGGATTTGCTCAAAGTAGCCCGAGAGCCTGAGAATAATATCTTCGATCTTCATGGCATGGCTGGCAAGCTGTCCTTCACCGCTTTTATCGCTCTGAGAGTTTTCACGGAAGAGCCAGGCGATTCGCAGAAAATATCGGCCAATATCGAGGTTGGAGTATTGCAGATTAAACTGCTCGTCATAAATACCCAGCAGTATTTTAAGCACTGCGGTCTGAAACGGATATTTGTCCGCATCGAGGTTACGAGCCAGAGTCTTTATTACGCCCTCATCATTTTTGAGTTCCTTGAGATGTTTTTCCTTGAGGTTTTTCTGGCGATAATTCTTAAAAACCGTATCGCTTTTCCAGTCCTTATACTTCGAGGTGAATTCCTTAGTGAAATAGCAGTTTGGACAAACAGACATAAAGAACAGAAGCGGATTATACTTCTGGAAATCCGGATTAAGCCATTTTCTTTTCTTTGGCCGGAAATCCGTATCGCGGCCCTCCTCATTATAAGCCCCAACTTTAATTGTCTCAACTTCGAATTTTGTGCCGCATACGGGACACTCTAACTTTGACATAAAAATCGGTGAATCTTGCTGCTTAGTCATGATTTCCTCTACAATCTCCCATTCATACTTTCTCAGACCTCAAATCCTCAAGAAGCTCACGCTCCATACCTGAAAGCTGCTTCTTATCGGCATCTTTACCGGGTGTGACCCCGTTTGATTTCGATTGAGCGGATTGCGGGGCTGCCTTTCTGCCATTTCCCATTCCAGTCCTTTTACGCCATCTCTCCATCAGGCTTCTTTCCAGCAGCGCTTCTCCCGTATCCGGCGCCTTCTGAGCCGATCTTCTTTTATCGATTGCCGCTTTGGAGTGAATCCTTTTGGATTTCTTTGGCTTACCGGCAATCAGCTTTAAGACTTTTGAGTACCATTTTTTCAAAATGCCAAAACGGCTGTCCTTAGTTTTCTTATCGGCAGAGGAGTTGATTTTTTTCAGCTTTCGGCGGCTTACTTGTTTGCCATTAATGAATTTCCTGCCCTTCTGGACATTTCGCAGCGCACGCCGCCCTTTAAGTCGAGGCCAGTCGGGCTGGGATCGGATAAGGTAATTGAATACCAGATAAAGGGCTACATCCTTCATTGGCTCGTATTTGCATACCGTTTCCAGAAGCGCGCGGGAGGGATACCAGGAGCCGATGAAACCATCGGTGCGTATATTCCGCCAATGCCTGCGCGGGAAGGAAAGATAGCTTAGAAGGTTGTTTTTATTTTTCAGCAAGTCGGTAACCGCTCGGGGATATTTCTTTCCGAAACTGTTTTTGAAATAATCGATCCATTCTTCGGCGGATTCTCTGCTCTCGGCAAACTGGATTTTCAGAAGCCGGGATTCGACCTCATCTGAAAACGCCTTCGAAAACTGTTCCAGCATGTTCACTTTGAAATCATTCCAGCAGAACTGAATCTCAGCCCGTGGAAAAACCTGCGGCAGTATATCCCATAAAGGCAGATCTGCCCTTCCCACGAAAAGTCTGGGATTGCCGAGATCGCGGCGCTCAAGACGTCTCAGAAGCATATACCAGATTTCCTTTGAATTTGGCTCAGCCTCAGAAAGCGCCAGGATTTTGCGTTCACCGCTTAGATTTACGCCTACTATACTCAGATAATTTCTCTTGAAATTGCCGCCGAGCTTTATGTGTTTGACATCCGCCCAGAGGTACGGAAACCTGCTGTCGGTTAACGGCCTCGAGAAATATGATTCGTATCCTCTCTTCCAAGCCAGAGCCATCTGCTCCAGCGAAATCTCAGTATTCCGGGGGACATCTCCCATCAGCTCGCGAAGAGCGATATCGACATCCAGACTCCAGGGACGATCGGGACGCTGATGGCGTTTGGAGAGATCCGGTTTTGCGATCTGGGGACGAATTTCTTCTGCGGGACGTAAGAGCACGATTTTTGATTTGCCGCTTTTTTCAGGCGGTTCTTTTCCAGATTCCTTTGCATCCCCCGTACCAACCACTTTTTCATCATCGGGCGATCTTGTGGATCGATTTTCTTCAGTCTCGGTCTTGTTTTCAGGGATTATCTCCGCAGCTTTTTGCGCATTTGTATCGAATTGTCTAACACGATTTGCATCTTCCTCTTCAGGAGCCTCCGATTCATCCGGCCTTTCCTCTGTTTTGGTTATTTCAAATCTCAGATGTTCACTGGAATCCTGAGTGTGGTAAATTTCTTCTTCCAACACGGTAGTCGCGGACTTGGATGCTGCCTGTGGTTCGGCATTTTCAGATGTTGTTTCAGCGGCATTTTCTGAGGGGCTTACTGATATCGCCTCGGCCGATGAGAGTACAGGTTCTTTGCTTTCTGTCTCAGTACTTACAGTCTCGACCTTTTCGGGCTTCTCGGATTTTTTTTCTTCTGAGGGAGCAGCCTTCGATGCTGATATCCGTTTATCTGAAATTTCTGCATTCTCATTGCTGCCGGGAGCAAGGATTGTATTTATAAATTCACGGAGATCATCATCAGAGGAATTACGTTCCAGGTCTGCCTTATCATCCGCTTTATCTTTTTTGGAAATTTCAGGCGGCCTGAATAATGTAATTTCTCTTGCGGGCGGATTGGTTTTTTCTGCCGTTGTTTCAGGCGGGGGAGCAGTTTTTTCTGCCACAGTCCCATCATCAAAAACGGCATCGACATGAGCCTCGAGGGTATCCAGATGATCCTGCACTTCATCGTTATCCAATGCCTCATTCCGGGGAATATCTGTTGTTTCATGACAGGTCTCCCCGACGAGTTCTGTCTCCGGCTGTTTTTTTGTGGAGCGTTTTTTAGCTTTGCTTTTGGTTTTGCTTTTCTTACGCCTTGAGGATTTATTGGCATCAGAAGCAGAGAATGCTGCGGGAACGTCTTTGGCAGTTGAATCGGGATTCAGGGGTTTGATTTGCCGTTCAATCCCAGCAAAATCCGGGTCGCTCATGCGGGGTGAATCGATCAATTGGCTTGATGGTTTCTCGGATTGGATGCGTTCGGGCTTAGCATGGGCGGCGGGGGAGCAGGAAATATCATTGTGGGCATAGACGGCGCTTCTTTTTCCAAAGCGTCTCTTTAATTCGGAAACGCTACTCAAGTTCTGATTCTCGGCCTTGTGATTTCGGGTACTTTTTCTCCCGGCCCTGGGCGGATAGGGACTCTGACTTAACGAATCTCGTGAATCATTATGCTTTCTTGTCTTCCCATAGACACTTTTCTTTGCTCCCCTTTTGGATTCATCTGCTGTGGTTCTTTTCTCTGTCCCGTACCTCTGCCCCCGTTTGCCAAGTTGCCTGGACATCATCCAATCCTTTCCCATAGTCCGCAAGTACCGGGGCTTTATCCGATCCGGCGAATTTCGCCAGCTTCCCGGAACTGCTTATCCTGATATTTCCTATGCCTTGATATCTATGCTCATAGGCGTTTTCTTATTCTTATCCTGCTCCTTCTTTTTCTTCTTTTGTTCCCCCTCTTGGTCCTTGCCATGTTGATCGCGGTGAATGATGGCTTCATCTGTCTTTGAGGTCGGCACTGACTTCTGCCGGCGTTCGGCTTTCTTCTGCTCCAGCTCGGCGGCAAACTGCCTCTGTGCCACATCCGGAGCAGCTTTTTCGATCTGCGTCACCTTCTCGGCCGCAGTTGTCTTGGCCAGCAAGTCCGCCAGTTCTATTGCACGGACCATCACTCACTCCCGCGTTTTAAGTGAGCGCGAATTTTTCTCTCACCATTCCTCTTAGTTTCAATACTGCCTTTGTATGAATTTGTGAGACTCGCGACTCGGAGATCGACATAACTTCGCCGATTTCCTTCAAGGTTAATTCTTCGTAATAGTAAAGAGCGATAACAAGTTTCTCCTGCTCGGTCAGATTCGAAATCGCGATTGTCAGATACGCACGCATCTCCTGCTTTTCGAGATCATTGAGCACCGACTCTTTCGATTCGGCCTTAACCGTTTCAACTCTGGGCACCTGGCGATTGTCATCCTCGCGATAGATCATCTCGTCCAGAGACAAAAGCACGGTGCAGTTGGAATCGTCCAAAGCCTTATACAGGTCGCTGAGTTCATAATTGAGTTCTCCGGCCAGTTCCAGATCGCTGGGAGCTCTGCCTAATTTTCCCTCTAATCTGACGAGGGCTTTTTCTATCTCCCTGGCTCTGGCACGTGTTGACCGTGGAACCCAGTCCAACGACCTCAATTCATCGAGGATAGCTCCCCGGATTCTGGGAACAGCATAGGTTTCGAACTTGACGCCCCTTTCGGGATCGAAGTTCCTGAATGCCTCAATCAAACCGATGACTCCTGTGTTGATCAGGTCACCAACTTCAACCGATTTTGGAAACCCAATCGCCATACGGCTGGCGACATTTCTCACCAGCGGCAAATACTGCGACAGCAGCTCTTCCCTGATTTCGGGCGCGCATTCCTTTCGGTATGCCTCCCAGATCGCATCCTTAGCTTTCATAAGAAGTCTTCCCTTGAGCTTTGACATTTGTGTTTACGATGTTGTTCTCAAGTTCCCCTGCACGTGGAATACCATTATTTCTATCGGTCAGTGGCGACGGAGAACTTAACATAAAATCAGAATTTATCTTACCCCTGCTTTTGTCTTTGCCCTTCACCTCATGTTTTACGAGATCGGGGAAAATATATTGCACTGCTTCGTGCAAATGTGCAAAGAAAGGACAGTCCTCTCTTTTGCTATTCAATATATTCTGGCGCATGAGGATCTCTTTTATCTTCGAATCCTCCGGCAGCCAGGATATATGTTTCAGTTTTAAACTCAAAAACCGCTTGGTCATTTCCGCGAATTTCTCGGCAGTCGATTTGCCTTCCGCGTCCGAGCGGGACATATTAACCACCAGCATGGAATCTCTGTTTTCCTGCTCGGCGCTGGTCAACTTCAGAACAGCATAGCCGTCCGCAAGCGAGCCCAGCTCGGGAGTAACCATCAGAATCAGAGTATCGGAAAGAGAGATGAACTTCAGGCTTCTGTCCGAAATTCCGCTGGGAGTATCGAGAATAATCAAATCGTATTCGCTTTTAAGTCCGGCCAGTTTGACCCTCAGCCTGTTCTCATCGATATTGCGGTTGTTTGTTCGGATTCCGGATGCTGACGGTATCAGATCGAGGTTTGAACTGATATTCATAACAGCGTCCCTGACCTCGCAGTTATTCTCGAAGATATCTTCAAGAGTTCCGACCGGGATGCTGTTTGTCATTATATGCAGATTACCCAGTCCCATAGCGGCGTCTATCAGAAGCACTCTGACTCCCTTTTCCGCCAAAAGCGCCGAGAGCGAGACCGAGAGAAGTGATTTGCCTACTCCTCCCTTGCCGGATGCGACTGAGATAATGGGAGGAATGTTGAATCTTGCATTAAGCGAACTGAACATCGAAATCCTCCACCTTTTCAAAAATCTTGTTTGAAAGTGAAAACAGATCGGCCTCTTCTACCATGGAAGCCTTATTGCGGCCCCAACTGAAATAGGAGAGCTTATGTGACTTATTCCCGGCCAGGTTGAACGGCAGTCCGAAGGATTCAGTCTGATCCAGGAATGTTACCGCTATCTGTGTCAATCCCAGCGGTGCAAAGAATTCCAGCCAGCGTGAAGCCTCGCGCCAGAGGCAGTAGGCCGGGAGCACCAGATGAATCTCATCCGGGCTGAACTTTTCGAGCTGAGCCTGCAGTTCCTCTAGGTCATCTTTGGCGCCAATCGGTATGCCTTTGGTATCCGCCAGTATCACATGGAAATCGTCGAGGATTCGCGGCTCGCTCCATTCGGGACCGTCATGGCAGGGGATCTTGAGAATATCCGCATAGGCGGAGAGACTCTTGCCTGCAAAGGGCTGATAGTCATCCATATTCACCAGTGTGGTCCTGATGCCGCGCTTGAAAACAAAGTTGGTTGCGATCTTCGACAAAAGCGCACTCTTGCCCGATCCGGGAGGCCCCACAAAGACCGCTTTGTTTAGCCCCGAGGCAAACATCTTAATCGGCTGGGGATTTACGCAATTACGAAGAAGCGCTGCCCTGATCTTCTCCAGATCATTTGTGCTTTCGGAGTTGCCTGAAATATCGTTGAAGATTTGGGCGATCAGGTCTTTTTCGAAGTCATGCACTTCGAGATGTGCGCAGAGCGATTTGGCCTCCGCCGGAGTCTTCAAAAGGGCGCGGATTTCTTTCTGGGTGTGTACCAGATAATTCAGCTCCTTCTCGAAGCGCCGTATAACCAGACCCACATCCCCGATAAGCCTCTTCTCCTCGACCGACAGCCTTGGTGATTCCGGTCTTGCCGTAGGCGCATGAGTGCCGGACATTCGGCTGCCTGTGGGAACGTCCTTGCCGGCAGTAATCTCGAAACGTTTTTTGGGCTTTGAACCGGGCACGCCTTTCTCCTCGATTACCTGTGAATTGAGGATAACGGCATCTGTGCCGAATTCCTGCTTGACCCGTTTCATAGCCTCATGCATCGAGTCTGCCTGAAAGTTTTTAATCAGCATTTTCTATCTCCACTATTCCGACTGAATGAACTTCGACGTCAGGTAAAATTTCGTTATAAGACAGGACGGCCAGTTGTCTTATGCTTGAATTGAGGAATTTCCACAGCGCCCGTCTGAGATTGGCCGCCACCAGGCAGATCGGGAGCTCGCCTGTCTTTATTATCTTCTCAGCCTCGTTGGCCACAGCTATGATCAGCTTCTCGGCCAGCTCCGGCGGAACAATCATAGTCAGGCCGTGCTGCTGGACATTGACCGAATCAGCCAGGCTCTTTTCCAGATTAGGATCGAGCGTAAAGACATTGATCTTGCCGTCGGGATTGAGATACATGTTGGTAATAATCCTCCGCATGGAATAGCGGCAGTACTCCGCCAGAAGATCGGCGTCCTTTGTCTGCGGCCCGTAATCGTTCAATGTCTCCAGAATGGTCTGCATATCCTTGACCGGAATCTTTTCCATCAGCAGATTCTGAAGCACCTTCTGAAGAACCCCGAGCCCGACAATATCCGGAATCGTTTCTTCCACCACCGCCGGATATTCTTTCTTTGCGACCTCCAGAAGATTCTGGACATCCTGGCGTGTGAGGATTTCCGCGGCATGATTCTTGACGACCTCTGTCAGATGAGTGGCGATAACGGCGGCCGGTTCGACCACCGTATAGCCCTTCATCTCCGCCATTTCCTTATAATTGGCGATAATCCATTTAGCGTTCAGGCCAAAGGCGGGATCGGTAGTCTTGAAGCCGTCGATATCATCATCAACTACACCGGAATTGATTGCCAGCAGATGATCGATCATAAGCTCGTAGCTGTCTACCTGAACGCCCTTGAGCTTGACCACATATTGATTCGGTTTAAGCTGTATATTATCGCGGATTCGTATCGGCGGCACTATCATACCCAGATCCGCTGCCAGCTGGCGGCGTATCATGCCCACACGATCGAGCAAGTCACCGCCCTGCTCGGCATCGACCAGAGGTATCAAGCCGTAACCGATTTCGATTTCAAGAGTATCCAGGCGCAGGAAATCTTCGGCCTGGGCCTCCGGCGGAGCCTCATCGCTGGGCTTATGAACATCCTCTTCCTCTTCTTCCTCTTTCTTCTGAGCTTTCTCCTGGCGCAGAAGCACCAATCCGAAGCTGCCTATTATCGTACCGAGAACGCCAAACGGCACTGTCGGCAGACCGGGCATGATCGCGAATATGAACATGATCCCCGCTGCGGAAAGCACAGCCCGGGGTCTGAATGAAAGCTGTTCCACAAGGTCATGCCCCAGGCTTGAACTGGCCGCGGCACGAGTTACCAGAATACCGGCCGAAGTTGAAACTATTAAAGCCGGAATCTGCGTAACAAGACCGTCACCAACAGTAAGAAGGGTATATGTGGAAAGCGCTTCGGTCATACTCATCCCGCGCTGGAGAGCGCCGATGATGAAGCCTCCTATTATATTTATCAACGTTATGATTATTCCCGCAATAGCATCGCCGCGTACGAATTTCGAGGCGCCGTCCATAGCTCCGTAGAAATCCGCCTCCTTTGTAATCACCTCACGACGATTCAAAGCATCGCGCTCATCGATCAGGCCCGCGTTCAGGTCGGCATCGATTGCCATCTGTTTACCGGGCATGGCGTCCAAGGTGAAGCGTGCGGCCACCTCGGAAATACGCGTGGCGCCCTTGGTAATCACCACGAACTGGATGATTACCAGTATCAGAAAGATAATTAACCCGACTACATAATTGCCCTTGACTACAAAATTTCCGAAGGCGTAAATCACATCTCCGGCGTATGCATCTCCCAAAATCAATCTCGTCGAGGCCACATTCAGGGCCAGACGCAATAGCGTGACCACCAGAAGCAGTCCCGGAAATACCGACAATTCCAGCGGACGGGAGATATACAGCGTGGTCAGCATAATGACCAGTGCGAAGGATATGTTGAAGCTGATAAGAATGTCCAGAAGAGCCGGGCTGGTCGGGATAACCAGGATCAGGATTATTCCCACCACAGCCATCGCCATCACGAGATCGGACTGCGACAACAGCCTTTTGACTACTGATCCGGGTTGCTTATTAGCCATTTATATTATGCCTTTCCTTTCAATCTGTAAACATATGCCAGAACCTCGGCAACCGCCTTGTAGAGGTTGCCCGGTATGGTCATGCCGATATCGACTGCCTTAAACAGCGCTCTTGCCAGAGGCTTGTTTTCCACAACAGGCACATTGTGTTCGCGGGCGATTTCCTTGATCTTCTCGGCTACCAGACGCTGTCCCTTGGCAACCACCGTGGGAGCGCTCATCGAATCGGCGTCATATTTCAAGGCCACGGCCAGATGGGTCGGGTTGGTTACCACGACATCGGATTCCGGCACATCCTGCATCATCCGCGCCTGGGCCATCTCGCGCTGTACCCTGCGGATTCTGCCCTTCAATTCAGGCGAACCTTCAAAACGCTTCATCTCATCCTTGATTTCCTGTTTGGACATGCGCAGCGATTTCTCATAGTCATATCTCTGATAAAAGAAATCCAATACGGCAATAACGATCATGACCAGACAGATCTTTATAACCACGCGGAATGCCGCTTTACCTATGAAGGGAAGAATTGCGAGAATATCCGAATCGGCCAGCGGTATAACTTTTTTGAATTCTGCAGTTATCGCGAGATATCCGACCAGGCCGATGATCGCCAACTTCAGCATATCACGAAATAGCTGGAAAAGGGATTTAGCCGAGAAGAGCTGTCCCAGTCCCTTTATGACATTCAGCTTGTCGAGTTTGGGTTCCATGGCTTTGGCAGAGAGCAGCGGGCCGACCTGAATATAGGTTATCGCAAATGCGATTACTCCGACTGTGAATATTATTGGCGCCGCTACCGATGCAAAAGTGCCCAGGATACTGATAAAGAAGGATGAAAATGTTTCGGCCGTGAATTCGATTTTGGGAGCATTGATATAAAGGTGCCTGGCGAGATTGCCGAGCTTGGCAAATGCCCCCGGCAAAAAGAAGTACATTGCGATCGCGCCGAAAAGAAGAATCGCCAAAGACGAGGTCTCCTGACTTCGAGCGACCTTGCCCTCTTTGCGCGCCTCCTGTTTGCGTCGCGGAGTTGCTGGTTCTGTTTTCTCCTGTGCCGAATCCTTAGACAACTGCTACCTCGTCAGTAAACTCATAATTTTATAAGATTCCTCGTTTATCATTGTCAGCGCTTTGCGGAAGACAATCCCGAAAATCGGAAGTGCGGCGCCGGTGAAAAACAGTCCCAGGGCGATCTTAAGAGGAAAGCCTACGATGAAGATATTCATCTGCGGAACCGTACGGGAAATAACACCCAGACCGACATCGGTCAAAATCAGGGTCGCCATTACAGGCGCGGCAAGCTTGATAGCAATGACAAAAACACCAATTATCAATTTTGCGATTTCGATATGTCCCGAGTATTCAAAGACAGCCTCCCCAATGGGAACAAGTGTGTAACTCGAGACCAGAGCCTGAAGCATCATATGATGGCCGTTGAGAAGAAAAAATATCAACATGGCCATGATAAATTTAAATTGCGCCAGAATCGAGATCTGCTGTGAGGTAACCGGGTCGATCACGTTAACGATCGCAAAGCCCATCTGAAATCCCACGAACGCGCCGGCCATTTGCACACCCACAAAGAGCGTGTAGAAAACGAAACCGATCAATATACCCACCATCATTTCTTTCAGCCCGAGCGAGATTACATCCAGCAGATGCTGGGGAACCTCAAAGGTCTGTTCAGCCACAACCGGACTTACTATCATCGCCAGGATCAGAGAGAACATGATTTTCAGGTGAGTGGGCATCCCCTGCTGGCTGAACAGAGGGGCGATCAGAAACAGGCCGGTGATTCTGAAAAAAGCAAATAAAACTACTTCTAATCTTAACTGTGCAAAATCTAAAATATTCATAATTCAGGCTATAAGTTTAACTGTGATAAAGATTAGCAAGCCCTGTGCCGCCTCTGGCGACAATTATTATCCCATTGTGAAACAATGTCTTATAGATACAAAGAAGGGAGTGCAAAGGGTGCTTTTCGGGAAATATTTTCTATCTTTTGGGAAAGAATTTCTTCAGCTTGCCAGAGTCGGAATAGAGATAAACAGACTGCGCGTAAAGTCTACAATAATTGTAATCATCCAGGGCAGAAAGATCACCAGCGCTACGGCGACCGCCACGATTTTGGGTATAAAGGTCAGTGTCATCTCATGAATCTGAGTGACCGCCTGAAGTATCGAAATTGTCAGACCGATTATCAAGCCGAAAAGAAGCATCGGCCCCGATACCATTAATGTAAGCATTACAGCTTCACGTCCTAATGCCAGCACATATTCGGGTGTCATATTATACTCCTCAGTAGAATGATGCGACCAGTGATTGTATGATCAGATACCAGCCGTCAACCATCACGAACAGCAGCACCTTAAACGGCAGCGCAACCATAATCGGCGGCAGCATCATCATACCCATCGACATCAGCACAGACGCCACCACCATATCGATCACCAGAAATGGTATGAAGATAACGAATGATATCTGAAATGCTGTCCTTAGCTCTGATATCAGAAAGCTCGGGATCAGAACATAAGTCGGCAGGTCTGCACGGGTTTTCGGTTTCTCTATTTTTGCGAATTTTGCAAAGAGTTCTATATCCCGTTCACGGGTTTGCTTGAACATGAATTGACGGATCGGCTCGATGCCCGTCTTAAATGCCTCTTCCTTGCTTATCTCTCCCTCTACATAGGGTTTGACAGCATCGGTATAAACCTGGTTGAATACCGGAGCCATCACGAATATAGTCAAAATCAGGGCCATGCCCATGAGCACCTGTGAGGGCGGCATCTGCGGCGTACCCATCGCTCGCCGCGTCATCATGATAACCACGATTATCCTCACAAAGGAGGTTACCATGACCAAAATAGTAGGCACCAATGCCAGGACGGTCAGCCCTATCAGGATTTTCATGGTGGCGGAGAAGTCCTGGGGGGAATCGGACTCTCCCACCGTAAGGGACAGCTTAGGTATCCCCTGCGCTGAAAGCTGGGTAGGCAACATCCCGATAACTACCAGCGCTGCACATAATATGAGAAATATTTTATGCTTTTTCGACATAATCAGCTTTTCTGAGGATTCTCAGCCTGTTTTGAAAACATAGGCAGATTCATCCTTGCATCAGAAAGTAATTTTTTGAAACTGAATCCCTGATACTGCGGCTTGGAAACAGCTTCCTTACGCTCGAAATTTTGGTCAGAAACATCTGCTACAAGATTTACCGCCTGGTCTGTCACGCCCACCAGGAGGTATTTTTTATCGACCTTAATCAGGCAGATCTGTTTTTTGGGCGCCAGGTGATGACGGTCGACCACATTGATTGTACCGCCCATCCCCTGTTTTCCCATGCGGGCGTTGGAGAATTTCTTGAGCATCAGGACGGAGAGATAAATAAGCCCGATAATCAGAAGCAACGCAATGCCCATCCTGAAGATAGTCGGTCCCAGATTATCCGAAAAACCCGGTGTCTGCATCGCCTGTGCCGTATCGGCCTCTGTCTCCTGGGCGAAAACTGCGCTCATTGAAAGCGCCAGGATCATTAACAGCGGGATTATTATCTTTCTCATTCCAGAGACCTCAGTCTTTCCTCGGGCGAGAGAAGGCTGGTTATACGCAGGCCGAAATTCTCATCAACCACAACCACCTCGCCTTTGGCCACGATTTTATTGTTTACCAGAAGATCAACCGGTTCACCTGCAAGCTTCTTGAGCTCCACCACCGATCCGGGTCCGAGACTGAGAATCTCCTTGATTTTCATAGAGGTACGTCCCAGCTCAATCGAGATCGGAAGGTTGACATCAAGAAGAAGGTCCAGATTCTTTTGTTCCGAGGCGCTGGTTGTCTGGCCGAATGATGGGAATTCCGGACGCTGAACATCCTGCTCGACCTCTTCCTCAGCGCCGGTATCCATTGCCTGGCCGGCTCCGGCTTCACCACCGGCTTCCTCTTCGGATTCCAGCTTCTCAAGTTCCGCCAGCATCTGCTGTTCGACCAGATCGTCTACCGATTCATCCTCGGAAGATTCTCCTTCGGATTCTTGCTGAGGCTGATCCGCTTCCTGTTCCTGCTCCGGTTTTTCCTGGTCCACAGCAACCTCTCCCTGCTGTTCCTCCGGGGCCTTCTCTGCGGATTCTGAAGCCTCGCTCTCCGGAGCCTGCTCCTGAGCGGAATCCTGCTCTTGATTCTGTTCTGCTTCGGGATCTTTCTGCTCTTCGTCCCCGTCCAACAGTTCTTCATCCGCCATTGGGATTCTCCTATACTTTATAGTCCGATGTTATCTGTACAGCCATTAGCTTATTTGCGATACCCGGCTTTCCCAGGTATTTATACTTATTTCCAACCTTAATGAGGATATCATCATGAATGCTCTGATCCATGGGGATCACATCCCCCGCCTTCAGTTTCAGAAAATCTCTCATCCTGAGGGTCGTACGTCCCATAACCGCTGTCAGATCCGCCTCCACATCCTTAAGAGCATCTGAATTGGTATGATAATCTTCCTCGACCGAGCGCTGTTTGCCGGCGTCGATCCAATGCTGGGCCGAGAGTTTTTCCACGATCGGCTCGAGCGTGACATATGGATAGCAGATGGTGACCAGCCCCGACGATCCCAGCATCTTCAGGTTGAAGGAAATAACAATCACCGTTTCCCCGGGAGGAACGATCTGCAGGAACTGCGGATTGGTTTCGAATCCGACCTGCTTCATGTTCATGCTTATAATCTGCTCCCAGGCGACTTCCAGTTCCGTAAAGACCTTTGTGGCGATTCGGTTCATAACGGATTTCTCGATGCCGGTCAATTCACGGTCGGTCTCGGCCGGTTTGCCCATTCCGCCGAACATTCTGTCGATAAACAGAAAACAGACCGGCGGGCTGAAATCGATTATGCATGCGCCCTCGAGGGGGTCCATGGAAATCGTATATGTACAACTCGGATTGAGCAGCGACATGATAAATTCGCTGTAGGTAATCTGGTCTACCGAGACCAGTTCCACATCAACCATCGCCCGCTGGATAGTCGAAAGCGACGAGCCCAGATGTCCTGCAAAGCTGTCATGGATGTTCTCGAGCGTCCGAATCTGGTCCTTGGAGACACGGTTGGGATGCTTGAAATCGTAGGCAACGATAGACCGCGCTATCTCTTCTTCTTCGATTTCGACATCGCCCTCTTCATCTCCCGGGGCCACGCTTGTTAATAGCGCATCAATTTCGTCCTGTGATAATATCTTAGCCATAATTACTTACTGCAGAACAAAGTCCACGAAATAGATTGCCTCGGCTTCCGCCGGCTGGCAAATCTGGTTGACATATTTCAGTATCTGTTTTCTGATCATCTCACGCGATTTCAGATCGGCGAGTTCCGAGACTGTCTTGGAAGACAGAATCGATATCAAGGCGTCTCGAATCTTGATCTCCTTGCTTTCAAAAACATGCTGTTCACTTGGATCTTTTAGTTCAAATCCTATGGTAGTGGTCAAAAAGCGTGATCCGCCGGTTGCGGCAGGATTTACGATAATCCCTTCGACCCTGAAAATCCCATCGCCAGAGGCAGTCTCACCTTCAGCCGATCCGTGCGAATCATGGCTATCACCATGATCGTCCTTCTTTTCTTCTTTGACTTTCTCTTTCTTTTCGGAGGTCTTTCCACCGCCGCCACCCATCATAGGTTTCACGACAACGTTGGCAACGAAATATGCTCCCAGCAGCGCGATCAGCACCACCGCGATCATTACAATCTTGCCTGACCCTCCCCCGCTTTCTTCCGAGGGAGCCTCGTTCTCCATTTCTTCCTCTGGAAGTCCCTCTTCCGGTTCTTCTGGCATATCGGTTCTCTCCTATAGATTTTGTTCAGCTTCAGCAGGATGCCATGTAGACATCCTGCGAAACTGAGCCACTTTCTCAATGATTGCTTTTACGTCTTCTTTTACCATGATCTTTTTGCCGGTAGTCAGTGAGATAATCGTATCCGGAATCTCCTCCACGAATTCGATCAAATCCGCATTGATAACCAGCTTCGTGTCATTTAGGCGTGTGACCTGAATCATCTATTACCTCTTAAGGTTAACCAGTTCATCAAGCATACTATCAGATGTCGTAATCACACGGGCATTAGCTTGAAAACCTCTTTGCGCTGTTATCATACCTGTGAACTCCGATGCCAGGTCGACATTCGACGCCTCCAGCGCGCCGGAGGAAATCGAGGCCGAAATGGTTTCACCGGCCACACCCTGCACCGCTTCGCCGGAGTTGGCTGAAGCCACGAACAGAGATTCGCCTTCCTTCATCAGACCGCCTTCATTGTTGAACTGAGCCAATGTCAACTGTGCCAGGGCACGTGACACACCGTTAGTGAAGATGCCGTAAATCAGCCCGGCATTATCAATGGTTATCTTGTCCAGGATACCCATTCCATAACCGTTCTGATTAACGGCGGTGGCCGTAAAGTTCGAGGCAAATCCGGTTAATCCGTTGAACTCGCCTGTCGTACCGGCATTGATATCAACTGTCAGTGTATCGGCGCCGTTATTGGGATCGAATGAGAAAGCCTGCGCTCCGCCGTCATAATCGAATGAAAGCAGCGAACCGTCCGGATTGAACTCGACTGTTCCGGTCGAGCCCGATCTTATGATCTCTTCCCCGGTCAGGCTCATCTCCCAATTCCACTGATTCGGAATTTTGGTTTTGGTGAATGTGCAGACAGCTGTATGTTTGCCGCCCTGGGAATCGAAAACCGTAATCGAGGTCGCATGCTGGGTCAGTTCCGTTTCGATATTCAAAACGCCTGCAGCAAGCTGGGTTGTCGACTGCACATTGACGCCGCCGCCGCCAACTCCGGTGATTCCGGTCGCCAGACCATTAACATCGCTGACTTCAATTCCGAGTGATAACGGCGGATAAGCGATTCCATCGGTCGGAGTGAATGTATCGGTAGCGGCGAAAGTATGATTCGTACCGCTATTGGCAGTGAAAGTGCCGGAAGCGTCAAGCAGAGCCTCCACAATTGTCTCGCCTGCCGGGGCGCCGCCTCCAAATTCTATCTCCACATTCTTGGTGGTACCGTCACCTGCAAAAGTGCGAGTGACCTCGATTTCGCCCGAACCGTTAAGCTCGGCGGTAACACCCTCAAGTGTATTAATAGCTGAAACAACATCATTTACAGTGGAATCAACCGTAATACCTGTCAAATTTACAGACACCGTGCCGTTATCGAGTGATACCGTGGTACCGTCTGCGATTCCGGCAGCGGTGACGCCCAGTGATGCCAGAGTTTCATTACCGGTCAAACCTGTGGCTGAACCGGTGTTGGTAGAAAATGTGGCCTGGGAGCCGGTGATTGTAATCTCATGTGTGCCGCCTGCGCCGTCACGTGCTACGCCGGTAACTGTATCGATACCGGTTGCCCCAGCCGATAACAACGATGCTGTTGAGTCGGTCGCAACGGAATTAAGATTATTGGCGAGATCGATCTGATCTGTCTCCCTGGCCGGATCCTGCTGGCCGAAAGGCAGACGAATCTGTCCTACAGTTGCGGTGGCGGGGATATTACCATTATCATCGGCCATCTTACCCATTACAAAGTAACCATTGGCCGGATTAACCATATAGCTGTTGGCATCAAACCCGAAGGCACCCGCACGGCTGTAATATTCTGCACCGGCACCGTCAGTAAGAACGAAGAAGCCATTACCCTGAATCGCCAGGTCGGTGATTTTTCCGGTGGTTTCCAGACCACCCTGCGAGAACAAGTTGTCAACACCCGCGACGTTCATGCCCAATCCCAGCTGCACCGCGTTGGTACCGCCGGAGATATCCGAAGGTCGGCCTGCGCCGCGGATAGTTTGAATCAGAGCCTCCTGAAATGTTGCACGGCTCGACTTGAAGCCGATTGTATTTATGTTCGCGATATTGTTACCGAGAACATCCATGCGCACCTGATGGTTGCGCAGCCCTGAAACTCCTGAAAACAGTGAACTAATCATTCTTTAAAATCCTCCTAAAACAAGGCTTCCTCAAAGGAGGGCCAGCCCTGATACTACTTACCCTTTACATTATGATTGCGCTGTCAATATTGGTGAAAACGCCCTCATTCATCTTGTTTTTATCCATTGCAGTGACCACCGTGCGATTGTGCACGGATACTATGAAGGCCAGATCATTTAAAAGTACAAGCGAGTCTTTGGAACCCTTGGCCTCGGCCTTGTTCATCGCTTCCGAGAGCTTGCGGGTTTCCTCCGGCCCGACCTGCAGTTTGCGCCTGTTTATCCTTTCCATAAGATGCTTTGAAAACTCCAGACCGTCGGCCTTCTCGGCGGTTTTCTGCTTTTCCGCCTGACCGGTCTGTGGAGTAACCTTGCCGGCGTTTATCTGATTCAGCAAATTCAGCTCATCCATCTTTCGGCTCCTTACGCTTCCACCTCGACAATGTCGCCGAGCATGACCATGGCGCCGTTGACCAGAAGATAAGCTGCGCCGTCCATATACTGAACCTTGGTTGCCTTGCCGACCATAAACGGTCTGGCGCTGATCTCACTGCCGTCTGCGGCAACAGCCTCAACAGCAATGCGGTACTGCCCCTGGGGTACGGGAAGTCCGTCAATACTCTTGCCGTCCCACTCGATCTTGTTCATTCCGGCCGCTGTGAAATCGTCATAAAGTACATTCACAAGCGAGCCTTCCTCATTATAGATCGAAATCTTGACCTCGCTCGCGGCTCCCGCCAGATTGAAATTAATCTCGGCATCACCGTCACTCAGATAGATCATATCCGAATCGGCCGTAACTGTCCTGCCCAGAAGGCTGGTGGCCATGCTGTTGGCGATTGACTGCGAGGTCATGTAATCCAGGTCGATTGAGCTGGTCAGGTTCTTGTTCATATTGATAAGCTGTTCGAGCGAAGAGAACTGGGACATCTGAGCGATAAACTCCGTATCCTGCATCGGCTCAAGAGGATCCTGATGCCGCAACTGCGCCACCAAAAGTTGAAGGAATTCCTCCTTACCCAGCTCCTGAGAGGGGGTATTGGCCATCGCACCCGAAAAAGATCCGTTATTTGTGATTGCATCTACCATGATTGTCCCCTATGCTAACAGAGAAAGATTTCCTCTTAGATTCAAATTCCTATTTGCTGCCGGTATGTCCGCCAGATTTTGAACGTCATCCGGCTCCAATCCCAAATTCCGGTTCCTGAGATTGCGGAACATCTGGTTCTGAGCGGTTTTGCTGTTTTCCGGATTCTGGTCGAAATTGTTGGCATTGCTGTTGAGATCAACCACAATATTCTCCGCCTTAATGCCGTTTTGATGCAGCGTTTCGCGGAGCTGCGGCAGATTTGCCTCCACAGCCTGTCGTGCCAACGGTGTGTCGACCTTCATGCGGGCCACCAGCTTGTCATGCTCAACTCTTATTTCCACATCGATTTTTCCGAGTGCTTCGGGCTCCAGCTTTATCCGGAAATATCCGCCTTCGGGAATCCTGGTTCCGCCCTTGGGCGGTTCCAGCTTGAATTCCACATTCCTGAACTGGGATAAATCCTTCATTTCCGGCATATCCGCTTTCACTGTCTCGGCAACACGTCCGGCGCTGTTGTCGGTTGACGCGCTCGACTGCATCTCTCCCATTTTATCGGAGAATGACTCGCCCGATAGTGACTGGGAGCTGGCAAAATCGAATGCAGACTTCATTGCGCTGCCGTTGTTTAGATTCTGATTGCTCAGGTTTTGGTTGAATTTGGAATTGCCTTCATTTCCTATGGCGAGATTGAGGCGTTTGTCATCCTGAGAAACAGCCTCTTCTTTGAAGATCGTGTTGTTTTTGTCCGGGTTGGATTCTCTCATCTCGAGTTGTCTTAACTGCGCCAAAGCATCGTCGCCGACAAACCTTCCCGACACCTCCGGAATCCTGACAGCCTGTGCGGCATTGTCAGTCTTCAATGCAGGTTCCTTTTGCAGATTGAGATGGTTCCTGAGCGGCTCCATCTTCGAATCCTCAGGCACAAAGACCACCAGTTTGGCCTCGCGGCCATTGGTCTGCTCGAGGCGTCCCAAAAGATCGCCAAGAGTCTTTTGACCGGAGCCCGAATCTTTGTCCCCAATCATGACTGCATCCAGTTTGGATAGCTTATCGCCGGAGAGAATCTCGACTTCCAGTTTGGTAAACTCCCTGCCTCCCATCGATTCCGTTTTACCGGTTTTAAGCAGACTGATTTCTTCAGCCTGACCGGCTTCATTTAGAGGCATACTCAATGTCAGTCTTTCACCCGGCTTGAGATTTTGCAGCTCTTCCAGAGATGCGATCTCCATTACCGGCAAAAAGCGCTGATTGTCTTTGGGGGTTTCCATTGAAAATATCCGCTGATTATCTGAATCAGCAGGAATAAAATAATCCGCAAAACCTTTTGGAATGGAGGGGATATTTTCCAGAATCAACGATTTTGAATCGGCAGGGTGTTCTGCCTTAACCGCTGAATCTGTCAAAAGACCATCTATGCCTTTTGGATTAGGCAATCCTGGTTCAACGGAATTTAGTGAGACGAATCTGTTTTCTCCCTCTGCAAGGGGTATAATAACAGGCGCAGCTTTGGATTTGCCGTCATCAGCCATCATCGAGGCAATTAAATCCATCTCGTCAGGACTTAGAAAGCCGGAATTCATTGGATTCTCTCCGCCCTTCTCGTTCAGTTCCGTGATAGCATTGAGCACATCAAAGAACATCAGGCCGCCGTTTTCTTCTCCTGCGGCCGCTTTGCCCTGGTTGAGCTGGTTAGTGCCGGGGATGAGAGCTGCAAGCAAATCAAGCATTTTCATGTTGGCCTGCATCAAAATTCGCCTCCCAGGTCAATTAGTTCCATAGATATTTTTGCTGCCCTTTCTGCGGGAAGCTGTGCCATAACTTCGGAAGCGTTCTGCTTCTTCATTTTCTGAAATATCAGACCCACTTTTGGATTGGGTATGTTCTCCATGATTTTGGCAACTTCATCCGCATCCATAGTTTCAAACAACTTGGCCAAATTCGCGATATTGGTTTCCTCGAGCTGCTTCCTTCTTTCCAGAAGAGCTTTCGTTTCCATCTTCAACTGCTGTAATTGCGCGGACTCGGCCCTTACCTTAGTTAATTCTCTGTTGATCTCCTGCTTCTGAGCTTCATACCATTTAACATGTTCAACAGAATCCTCTTCGCTCATAGCAGAATCTTCTTCATCACCTCCTTCTTTAAAGGGATAATCAGAATACTCTTCATGCCAGCCGTCGGGTGAAACATCCTCATCCTCATAAGCGGCATGCTCTTCTTTGGTTTCTGTGGAATCTTCCACTGCTTCTGCGGTTTGTGTTTCCTCGGGCGGAGTGGAATTGCCGCCCAGAATCACAAACACTACCATGAAGACCACAAAAGTTGCAACACCGATTAAAATTGTTGTTTTATTCAAAGCTGCCGATCCTGATTTGGTTTGTTCGGGTTCTTCAATTGCGGGCTCCTTACCTTCCAATTCATCAGCCATATATGGTCTCCCACACAAAATAAATTTACTCAATGATTCTCTTTGCAAGGTGCATGCCCAAGTTGAATTTGAGATGTGGATGACCGCAATGCCCTGAATTGCAACAATTTATATTTTCATAACCGCTGTAAGGGATGACCTGCGGTGGATTTCGGCAAGAAAAGATTTCCCTTTTTGAGGTCAAATCTTTCCAAAATCAGGCTTCAGAGAAGTAATGAAATCGATGAATATTAGCGTTTTAAAACGCCTGTGATGCGGCCGTCTCGGACTTTCCGGGGGCTAACATATTTTATGGAATTGAAGCAGCTTTCATGACCGGGGCATTCAACACGTATGTAATTGTCGGATAAGCCGGTTAGCATACCGGTCTCTTTTGCAAAGCGCTTCTCAAATAGTACTGGCAGATCGCGATTCATCTGCGACTTCAAAAATCTATTCCATTTCAAATTTCCAAGGATGGTAAGCCTGTGGTTGCGTTCCTTTATTATATCGCCCTTTATTTGGCCGTTAAAATTGTGGCTTCTGGCCTGAGGATGATCCGAATAGCTGAAGACATGCAGGTAATCGATCGGACTGTTTTCAACGAATCCCAGGGTGCTCTCGAATTCACGCTCTCCCTCACCGGGGAATCCGACAATTATATCGGCGCCTATCATGGCATTCGAAACCTCAGATTTCAGCTTTTCGGCCACCTCACGGTATCTATCGGTCTTATAGGGGCGGTTCATGGATTTTAGTATTTTATCCGATCCGCTTTGCAGAGGTATATGGAAATGCGGGCAGATGCGCTTATTTTCGGAAGCCAATCCAATCAGGCGGTCATCAACTTCATTTACCTCAACTGATGACAGCCGCAGCCTTTCGATATCGGTCTCATCCAAAATCCGCTGGAGAAGCGAGGCGAGGTTATCATTATCATAGCGATATCTTCCGATATGAACACCGGTCAAAATCGCTTCTTTATAACCGTTTGAGGCCACCGTATTGATTTCCTCAATGATCTCATTATAATCGCGCGATCTTTCCGAACCGCGGCCCAGAGGAATCACACAGTAACTGCAATGCTGATTACAGCCGTCCTGAATCTTGATCAAGGCCCGGCTGTGCTTGTGAAGTGAACGCAGAGCGGGTTTGCCGTTCGGACAAAGATCGGCATCGATATCGGGATAAATCTGCGATATCTTGGATATGATCTTATCCTTATCATCGTTACAGACAACCAGATCGACCTCCGGCATTGAGCCCAAAAGTTCCGAGCAAATCTGCGCGTAGCATCCGGTAATTATCACCTTGGCGTTTGGGGATTGCCTTTTGGCGGCAAAGAGCTTGCGCCTGGAATCGGCTGCGGCTTTTTTGGTGACGGTGCAACTGTTTATGATGTACAGGTCGGCGCTCTGGGCCCAGTTGACCCGTTCAAATCCCAGATCGACCAGCTTTTGTGCTATAAGCTCGGTTTCATATTGATTAAGTTTGCACCCGACTGTATAAAAAGATACTCTTGCCACCTTTTAATCTACCTTCAGAAAAAAACGTGATACTATACTCTCGAAAGAAAACGGGCGGCCAAAACCGCCCGTTTGATTAGAATCAGATTTATCTTATTCTGAAGACGGCTTTTCCTCATCGTCTTCAGATTCCGCAGATTCGGATGATTCCTCGGAAGGCTTCTCTTCTTCCTCCTGAGCCTGCGGCTCGGGAGCGGCCGGGGTTTCCTCCGGCTTCTTTTCTTCCTCGGGCTCTTTTTCCTTGGCCTCTTCCGGCTTTGGCTCGGCAGCTTCAGGTGCGGCTTCAGTCTCTTTGCCGCCTTCCTCCGACTCCTTCACCTCTTCACCGGCAAACTCCTCCATACCAACGGTTTTGGTCGGATGTTTGGCCAGGAACTGCTCCAGCTCATTGCGCTCGCGCTTCTTGTAATAAGCGTCGACCGAGAGCACGATTCTGCGTCCGGGCTGATCGAATTCGATAACCTGCAGGGGCAGTTCATCGCCGATCTTGAACGCATCCTCGGGCTTGGCAAGTTCATCCTTGCCAAGCTGGTTAGTCGGAACGAATCCTTCGACTCCGCCCGGCAGTTCGACAATCACGCCGCGATCCAGAATACGCACGATAGTGCCGAGCACATCGGCGCCGACAGCATAATTCTTGGACAGGTTCGGCCAGGGATCGTCGAAGAGCTGCTTATGGCCCAGCGAGATTCTGCGGTTTTCCTTATCGATTTTCAAAACGACGACATCAACAACATCGCCCTTCTTCATGATCTCCGAGGGATGCTGGATACGTTTGGTCCAGGACATATCGGAAATATGAATCAGGCCGTCGATACCCTCTTCGAGTTCGATAAATGCGCCGAATGTCGTCAGATTTCTTACCCGGCCCTTAAGCTTCATGCCTACCGGATATTTCTCGTCAATTGTCTTCCAGGGATCTTCGACGAGCTGCTTAAGTCCAAGCGAAATCTTCTCGTTTTCTTTATCCACTGAAAGAACTACCGCCTCAATCTTATCGCCCACCTGCATTATCTTGGAAGGGTGTTTGATATGTTGAGTCCAGGACATTTCGGAAATATGTATCAGGCCCTCAATGCCTTTTTCAAGTTCGATAAAGGCGCCGTAATCGGTCAGTGATACGACCAGCCCTTCGATCTTCTTACCCACAGGATACTTCTCCTCGATATTCTCCCAGGGATAAGGCGAGAGCTGCTTCAGGCCCAGTGATATACGGCCTGTCTCCTTATCGAAATCAAGAATTTTAACATTGATCGTTTCACCCAGGGAGACCATCTCCGATGGATGCGAAATACGGCCCCATGACATATCGGTAATGTGCAACAGACCATCAACACCGCCGAGATCTATAAACACGCCAAAGTCGGTGATATTCTTGACCACACCTTCTCTGACCTGTCCGGCCTCGATTTCCGCCAGCAGTTTGCCGCGAAGTTCCTCGCGCTCCTGCTCCAGAACCACGCGCCGTGAGACAACTATGTTTCTGCGGTTTTTGTTCAGCTTGATGATCTTGAGTTCCATCTCCTGGCCCACCAGCTCGTCAAAATTGGGCACCTGGCGCAGCGCGACCTGCGAACCGGGAAGGAATGCATCCACCCCGAACAGATCCACTACCAGACCGCCCTTGATTCTGCGGCTGACACGACCGGGAACCAGTTCTCCGGATTCATAAGACTCGCGGATTCTATCCCAAACCCGCAGAAAATCAGCTTTGCGCTTGGAGAGCACCAGCTGGCCGTTCTGATCCTCGAAAGCATCAAGATATACCTCGATATCGTCTCCGACCGAGATATTAACCGGCTCAGGGAATTCCTCGATGGGAATAATACCCTCCGATTTGAAACCGACATCTACTATGACATCGTCACGCGTTACCCCCAGCACCTTACCGCTTATAATCTCGCCCTCTCTCAAATCCGAGAGAGTCTCCTCATACATTTTCATCAGTTCTTCATACTCTGATGAATCGTAATCGGAATCATCGAGATCGGTAAGCTTCATCGATTCGACTGTCTCGATTTCCTCTTCGACAGGCTTTGCAGGCTTCTCCTCGGCCTTTCTGGCCACACGCCTGCGGCGCTTCGTTTCTTGTGTTTGAACGTCTCCGGCTACCTCGGTAACCAGACGAGATGCGCGTTCTTCAACTTTGGAACGCTTTCTCTGGGTGGTTGACTTCTGTCTCTTATCCTTCGTTCCGGTTTTTTTAGAACCCTTTTTACCACCTCCTGTTCGCTTAGCAGTTTTTTTCTTTTTTTCAGCATTCTCTGCCATTTTGCGGTAATTCCTCCTTTACATACAAGCATTGCCCTTGAAAGGGTTAGCGAGTATATAATCAATATTTCAGGTTTGTCAATGGATTTTGCGAAATTCCCCCTAATATTATCACTATTCCCATTACCCCTGAAATAATGATTATAACTACCTGCTAATCATCGGAAAACGACAATAGATATACACAAAAATTACGAATATTTATAAGATAAATTTGAATCAAAGCAGATGTTTATGTGGTCTTTAAAAAATCCTGCAAATTTGCAATTTCCTCCATGATCTTATCGGAAAGACCATAAATTCTTTCTTTCTCCGCTGCCTCAGGCATAAACGAGGCGGTATCTATAATTTTACCGTAGCAGATCCTCAGATGATCGCGGGAAAAAATCATCTTACGTAATCTATTCGTGTTCATCAGACAAACCGGCATCACCGGGACATTATTGTCAATCGCAAGTTTGGCCGCGCCCGGACGGGGTTTGGATAATTTGCCGCTTTTTTGACGCGTACCCTCGGGAAAAACCAGAATTCTTCCTCCGCCCTTAAGTATCTCGACTGAAAGTTTGAGAGCCTTGCGGTCAATTAAGCCTCTTTTTACAGGGAAAGCATTAAGCGAACTGATCAGTTTTCCGAAAAGCGGATTTTTAAAAAGCTCAGACTTGGCCATGAAGTGAATCTCGAAAGGCGTTATTCCGCCTACAAGAGGAGGATCGAAAAGTGAAATATGATTGGAGGCCAAAAGCGCCGGTCCCTCGAAATCGAGATTTTGTCGCCCGTACACCTTTACACCGTAGAATAATTTAGCGAATATTCTGGCAGCTGCCGAAGAAAACTTGTAAAACGGTTTCATTCCCCGATCTTTTCTTTGAAAAGCTCAATGATCTTATTGACTTGCCCCTCTATGGTAAGTTTGGTAGTGTCCACCTGTATGGAATCATCGGTCATTTTCAGAGGTGAATGCTCCCGGCCTGAATCGTAGTCATCCCTTTCCTGAATCGCCTTAATCTGTTCCTGCACGGTGGTTATTTTTCCCATTCTCTGAAAATCTATCACCCTTCTTTTGGCACGTTCCTCGATCGAGGCCACCAAATAGACTTTCAATGTGGCATCCGGAAAAACCACACTTGTTGTATCGCGGCCTTCGGCAACAATATCATATTTCTCGCCCATCTCCATCTGCTTGGCAACCATGTGCCGCCTTACTCCGGCATGCGCGGAGACCTCGCTGACAGCGGCCGTGACCTCGGTAGTCCTGATTTGGGAGGTAATGTCCCTGCTATTTACAGATACTCTTTGCCCTTCGGAATCGTCGGAGAACTCGATCTGCATTGATGCCGCGAGATTTTGTAATGCCTCGGAATCGGAGAGCGGAATCTTCTTTTCCAATGCGAGAAATGTGACGGCACGATACATTGCACCCGTATCCAGAAAGATAAAGCCCAGCTTATCGGCCACCTTTCGCGCTGTGGTGGATTTTCCCGATCCGGCTGGACCGTCTATGGCGATTATTTTAGTGGATGAAGACATTACATTGGCAAGTTTATTGATTCGGAAGCTATTGCAAACCGACCTTGCGCTTCAATTTCAATACCTCTTTGCGATTTAATTGGCGCCAGCTTCCGGTACGCATCCCCTCGCAGGAAATATCCGCAAAGCGAATTCTTTTCAGATGTTTAACATTATATCCGAGTGCGGCAAAAATTCTCTTTATTTCCCTTTTCTTGCCCTCGGTAAGTACCATCTGGATAACAGAATTGGACTCGTTAGCCGAAAGAAGCTTGGCTTTGGATTTGGCTAAATACCCGTCCTCGAGCTTCACACCCTGTTCCATTTTTTCGGTAAGATGCTCCGGAAAAAGGCCCTTGATAGTAACCACATATTCTTTTTTGATTTCATATTTGGGATGCGCCAGGCGGTAGGCCAGTTCGCCGTCATTGGTCAAAAGCAGAATCCCCTCTGTATCGAGATCGAGACGTCCCACAGGATAGACACGATCCTTCACGCCCCTGATTAAATCGATTACCGTAGGACGGTTGAACTTATCCACCAGGCTGGAGATGTATCCTTTGGGTTTGTTGAGAATGACGTAGGATTCTTCGGCGGGAAGGCGTACCGTTTCCTCATCGACACGAACGACATCATTGATTTCATCAATTACCAATCCTAGCTGATCTACTTTCTGGCCGTTGACGATAACACGTCCTGCCAGAATCATTTCGTCCGCCTGCCTACGCGAGGCGACACCACATCGAGACAGGAATTTATTCAGCCTCATCATCACGTTCCATGGGAGCCTCTATACCCTCAGTCTCGGGCTCCTCACTTTTTACATCCTCCTCCGGCGATTTCATTACGAATTTAAGTCTGGATTTGGGCTCTTTTTCTTCGCCCCCCTCATCCTCGCTTAAGGTCAGTTCCTGCTGTGAGGATTTTTTCTTGATTTTATATGCTTCGGCGAACTCATCAATTCGCGGAAGCTCCTTCAGATTTTTCAAGCCGAAATATTCCAGAAATTTTTTGGTGGTACCGTACAGAAGCGGATGCCCCACTTTCTCGGCACGTCCTACAATCGTGACCAGCTTGCGCTCCAGAAGCGTATTCAGAGGCCCGTCAACCGCCACCCCTCGGATATGCTCGATCTCGCCCTTGGTAACAGGCTGTTTATAGGCTATGACCGATAGGGTTTCCAGTCCCGCCTGGGTAAGCCTCCGTTCGCGCTGGCGTTTAAGGAATTTCTCCACCGCCATGGTCATATTGGGTAAAAGGCAAATCTGGAATCCGTCGGCAATTTCGCGTATCCGAAATGAGTGTCCGCCTTCGATATATCTCTCGTTAAGAGCCTGAATTACTTCACCTACCTGGGTCTTTGTCAGTTTGCCCAGAAAACGGGATATCTTCTTATGATCCAAAGGCTCCGGCGAGGCAAACAGCAGAGCCTCGGTCAGGTTCATCCGTTCCGTTAATTCTTCTGTCAGTTCTTCGGTTATATTATCATTCATCGTTATTCAAATAAATCCTTATCGGTCCGAAAGGTACGGCCTGTCTTAAAACCAGGCGGTTGAGTTTGAGCATTTCCAGAACCGCCAAAAATGTCACGATCAAAACCAGACGATAGGGTCGGTCGGCATAAAGCTCATGGAAGGAGGCCTGTCCTTTCTCATTTAAAATCTTTTCAATAATTTCAACACGTTCCTCGATACTTATCTCTTCCACCTTCACCGTATGATAAATATCTTTCTCGAGGTTTTCAAGCGCTTCCTTGAAAGCCCTCATCAAATCGAATACCGTGGCCTCGAGGGTAAAAGACTCCTCGGGTGAGAGGTCGAGATACGAATAATCCTGTCGTCTGAGGAACTGCTGTTCCACAGATTCCTTTTCACGTAGAACTTCCGAGGCCTTCTTGAATTTCTCGTATTCAAGCAGAGCCATAATCAGCGCCTCACGGGGATCCTCGGACTCTTCCTCTTCCGGTCTCGGCAGAAGCATGCGCGATTTTATGTTTATAAGGGTCGCGGCCATGAGGATAAACTCGCCCGCTATATCGAGGTTGAGCATCTTCATAATCTCGACATATTCCAGATACTGCCGTGTGATACGGGCGATGGGTATATCGTATATATCTATTTCATCCTTCTTAATCAGATAAAGCAGAAGATCCAGAGGTCCCTCGAATTTTTCCAGCTTGACCTCATAACTCTCTTCGAGCTCACCGGAATACGGATTGATTTTCAGAAGTTCTTCGGCCGTCACGGCAGCAACCTCATAGCTTTGCGAACCATTTCCATCGTCTCCTCGGCCTTGGCACGCGCTTTGTTCGCGCCCTCGTTCAGAATATCCCAGACAGTGTCTGGATTCGATCTCAGCTCTGCCGCTTTCTCACGGATCGGAGCCAGCGCATTATTTATATTTTCAGCCAGATGCTTTTTATCAGCCACACATCCCAATGC
>WJIM01000077.1 GCA_014730285.1 Candidatus Zixiibacteriota bacterium | reverse complement strand
CGGATCGGCCGAGTTGTGAATAATCTGCAGACGGGCATTGTCATCGTCCGCAAAAAGCTCTGCCGTGAAAAGCAGAAAGACAAACATTAGAACTGTGGAAAATCTTTTCATAAGATCTCTCCTTTGTTTCCCGGAGCTGCTCATTAGCCCCATTTTTTTCAGATTATTTATATTAAAATCCTTCATAACAGCCCGGGAAGGCAGCGGAGACACACAGTTGCTTTTTCCGTTGTTGATGCTCCGCTGCAAACCCGCCTTTTATATCCAATATAATTAATATTCGCTTCTCTTCATTTGTTCCTGAGGAAGTATAACTTCATCGATCACGTGAATAACGCCGTTGGTGCAGACTATATCCGTCATAATAACCTGGGCATTATCGATCATAACTTTCTTGCCTTTGACTTTCACAGCCACATTCTGGCCGTTAAGAGTCTCGGCCGAATTAACCTTGACTACATCGGAAGCCATTACCTTGCCAGGAACCACATGATATGTCAGGATCGAGGTAAGCTTCTCCTGGTCCTTTAAAAGGGCCGGAATCGTGCCCTTGGGCAGCTTGGCAAAGGCATCATCGGTAGGTGCGAAAACCGTAAACGGTCCCTTACCCCTGAGCGCATCAACCAGGCCCGCGGTCTTGATTGCGGTAACCAAAGTACCAAAGCCATCCGTGGTCATGGCAGTCTCTATAATATCCTTTGGCAGAATAACCTTGTCGATTACATGGATAACGCCGTTGGAAGCCATGATATCGGTCTTAATAACATTAGCCTTGTCCACCATCACGCCTTTATCCGAAGCTTTGATTGCTATGTTCTGACCGCTCAAAGATGAAGCGGTGGAAATGTTCATAACATCCTTAGCCTTAACCTTGCCAGGCACAACATGATACTTCAGTATCATAGCCAGCTTCGCTTTGTCATTCAGCAAAGCTTCCAAAGTTCCCTCGGGAAGAGATGCAAAGGCATCATCGGTGGGCGCAAAAACCGTGAAGGGGCCGTCACTCTTTAAAGCATCTACCAGGCCAGCGGCCTTAACTGCTGCTACCAGAGTGTTGAAGCCGTCAGCGGACATAGCTGTTTCTACGATGTCCATTGAGCTCTTATTATAAGAGGCTTCCTTCATCTTGCTGCCGGATGAGCAATTATCGGCAATAGCATTGCCTGAAAAACCGAAAAAGATTGCGAATACAAACGCAAAAATTACTGAAAATACACCTGTCTTCTTCATGGTGTTTTCCTCCTTTAGTGGATTATTATGTGCTTGATTGTTCCCTATTCTCACTTGTTTTCTCTCCTTTTTAAAACATTTGTTTTATTATTGTCTAATCTATATCAAGCATAACCATGTATCGTATCATATTGTTCCAAGAATTGTCTAAAATATTAACATTTTTGGCAGGAATCGATGCCGGAATATAGAATCGGCTATTTATTTTAGAGGATTATCTTATGCGGGACAAGCGATTACTTGCACAACCGATATCACACAATCAATAGCTATCAGGCTGACCGAGGATGAATTGATTAAAAAATAGAAAAACAATAATCAAAAATGACATATCTGAGCGGTGTATTTGGTTTTTTATAAACAATATAATGACAACTCTTCAACAAATTCATATATTGAACTCATGGCTGAGAAAAATCTACATCCTATAAGAGTGGTGGCCAAAAGAAGCGGCCTTACCGCACATACAATCCGCGCCTGGGAGAAACGCTATGGCGCGATTGAGCCGCAGCGTTCCGAGACCAAGCGGAGGCTCTACTCTGATGAGGATATTCAGAAATTAATACTATTGCGTCTGGCAACCGAGGCCGGCTATCGGATAGGCGAAATCGCCGGATATTCCTCAGAAAAACTTCGCGATCTTCTTAAAGATGTGGCCCATACGATTCCAGAAACAATTGACAGCGAGACACTTGAGGTTGAGAACCTGGAAGCCTCGAGTTATCTGGAAAAAAGCCTGAATGCTATTTTGAATTTCGATAATGATAAGCTTGAAAATAATCTAAATGAAGCCATGATCGACTTGGGCGAGCTTGCCATGATCGAAAAATTCCTCATTCCGCTCCTGCACAAGATCGGCGATCTTTGGGAAAAGGGCACAATCCGCACAGCCCAGGAACACATGGCTTCCGCCGTTATCAGAACATTCGTCGGAAACATGTTGAGCAGTCATATACAGAAGGGAAATGCCCCTCATATAACGGTAACGACTCCCGCCGGGCAGGCGCATGAGAACGGCGCCCTGGTCGCAGCCGCAATTGCGGCCTCAGACGGCTGGAATGTCACCTATCTTGGGCCTAATCTTACCGCCGAGGAGATTGCCGGGGCATCCCGCAAGAAAAGTTCTCAGGTAATTGCATTGAGTATGGTCTATCCGCACGACGATCCCCGTATTAACGCCGAGCTCCAGAAAATCAGGAAATTCGTGGGTAATGAGGTAAAAATAATCGTCGGCGGGGCAGCGGCCGATTCATATTCTCAAACAATCTCAGAAATCAATGCAATATATGAGGAGAAAATGTCCAATCTCAGAACTGTCCTGCGTGAAATTCGAAAAAATTAGCTCCAGCACCCATAATTTATCCTGATATATCGAAAAAATTTGTGGATTTTTTTCAACTTATTTTGTTAATATCCGGTTAAGGCTATTAAGGAATTATGAGGAACGTGGAAGAAGCCTTGCCTGATCGGGCAGGAGATCGATTCACCCGGCATATTAATAAGCAGTGAGAAACGCAATACGGGATTCTGTAAATGAATTTCTCATCTTACCCTAACCCCATTCTAACAGTATTAGAGTTACATTTGCCTGGTTATTTGAGTTAAGACTGGGGAGAAAATATGCCAAAAGAACATATTCATGTTGTCGAGGATGAAGAGGATATACTTGAATTAATCAAGTATAACCTTTCCAGAGAGGGTTATCAAGTTACAACTTCAACCTCAGGTGAGGACGCAATCAAGGCGGTCGAATCCAAACCGCCCGACCTGATCCTTCTCGATCTTATGCTTCCCGGAGCCGACGGTTTCGAGGTTTGCCGACGAATTCACAACAATCCGGCCTCTCAAAATATACCCATAGTCATGCTGACTGCCAAGGGTGAAGAGGCCGATATCGTGACCGGGTTAGAGCTTGGGGCCGATGATTACATCACCAAGCCTTTCAGCCCCAAGGTGCTGGTAGCGCGAATCCGTGCGGTCCTGAGACGCATTAAGGCCGAGCCTGTCAATGAAGATGCCTCGATTAAGATCCATGAAATCAGCATTCATCCCGGGCGGCATGAAGTCAACATCAACGGTAAACGTGTTGATTTAACCTCGAGCGAATTCCGCCTCCTCTACCTTCTGGCCAGCAGGCCGGGATGGGTTTTCACCCGCTATCAGATCGTTGATGCGCTCCACGGCGAGGATTATCCTGTGACCGACCGTTCGGTCGATGTTCAAGTCGTCGGGCTGCGCAAAAAACTTGGCAAAGCCGCCAAGTATATCGAGACTGTGCGCGGGGTCGGATATCGTTTCAAGGAGTAATTGATGCGGCGGAAACGCCTTTTTTGGCAGTTATTTCCCACATTTATTATAATCGCCGTTGTCTCTCTAATCGCGGTGATATGGTTTGCCTCCACCTCCTTCAAATCATTCTATATAGACCAGACGCGGAAAGATCTGATCTCTCATGCTTTTCTGATCGAAAACAAATTCCGGAATCTTATGTTACGGGGGGATACCGAGGAAATAGATTCGGTATGCCAGATGCTGGGCACAAAATCATCAACCCGCATCACGGCAATAAATGTTTCCGGAAAAGTGCTGGGAGATACCGAGGAATATCCCGCCTCCATGGACAATCATAATGATCGTCCGGAGGTGATCGAGGCCAGAAAAGGTACTGTCGGTTCATCTATCCGATACAGCCATACACTCAGACAGGAGATGCTTTATGTGGCCATACCTGTTGAGCTTCCTGACGGCAATCAGGCCATATTGCGGATGTCCTTATCCCTTTCATCAATCGGAGATGCACTGTGGTCTATCAATACCAGGATCATTATCGGCGGACTGGTTATTGTCGCTATTATTATTCTGGTAAGCCTGTTCATGACAATAAGAATAAGTAAACCTCTGGAAGAGATAAAAAGAGGTTCAGAAAGGTTCGCACGTGGAGACTTTTCGCAAAAAATACAGGTTTTCGATCCCCTCGAATTCAGCAGGCTGGCGGATTCGATGAATCAGATGGCGCATGAACTCGACAAGCGCATAAAGGCCATTATCAGCCAGCGAAATGAACAGGAGGCGGTGCTTGCCAGTATGGTCGAGGGCGTCCTGGCGGTTGATATGGAGGAACGTATCATCGGTCACAACCGCGCCGCAAGGGAGCTGCTGGGAATAAGCTCGAAAGATTCGGAACGCCGGATTTTGCATGAGGTTGTACGCAACATCGATCTGCAGAGGTTCGTGGCACGTGTGCTTTCGACACGCGAATCGGCCGAAGAGGAAATCGTTCTTAGGGATACACATGAAAAATATATTCAGGTTCACGGCACTGTTCTGCGCGATGCCACGGGCGAGGGAATCGGCGCCCTGGTCGTCTTAAACGACGTCACCAGGCTGCACAGGCTGGAAGCGATACGCAGGGACTTCGTTGCCAACGTATCGCATGAGTTGAAGACGCCCGTAACCTCTATCAAAGGCTTCGTGGAAACACTTCTTGACGGCGCCATGAACGAGCCGGAAAGCGCGCGGCGCTTTCTGGAAGTAATCTCGCGCCAGGCTGATCGTCTGAATGCAATTATTGAGGACCTTTTGACACTCTCACGAATGGAACAGGATTCGGGACGAACCAAAATATCTCTCAGAATGGAGCCGCTTAACACGGTGTTGAAAACCGCCATCCAGGTTTGTGAGCTAAAAGCGCAGGAATCCAATATCCGAATAAAACTGAGCTGTGCGGAAGATCTTAAGGCCAAGATGAACGCCCCCCTTCTGGAACAGGCGATAATAAATCTGATCGATAACGCGATTAAATACAGCGAATCGGAAAGTGTGGTGGCAATCAGCGGCTCACAGGAAAACGGGGAGATAATTATTAAAGTAACCGACCGCGGTCCTGGAATTGCAAAAGAGCATCTCTCCCGCCTGTTTGAAAGGTTCTATCTTGTAGATAAAGCCCGTAGCAGAAAACTGGGAGGAACCGGACTGGGGCTGGCAATCGTCAAGCATATATCCCAGGCCCATGGGGGCTATCCGGAGGTAGAAAGCACTCCAGGAAAGGGAAGTACCTTTTCGATACATCTACCGGCGGATAATTAAATTAAGTGAGCAAATTTGAATGAAATCGCAATGATGATAATAAAAAGCCGGTATTATAACAGTGGCCTTATTTCGTAAATGCATGCGATAATGCAATTTATGCATAATATAAAAAGGCGCTTAACAAATACATAATAAAATGCTAATATAATTCTAACACAACTTGAATAAGGTTATGAAATTTTTTCTATTATTAACTGTGGGAAAGGAGCCCAATAGTGAAGTATGGAAACGTGAAAAAAAGTGCACGCTTAATCATCATGCTTTTTGCAGTCATGTGCATGATGCTTTTGAGCGCCTGCGGCGGGGGTGAAGAACAGGCCGAAGAAGGAACCGGAAGCATTACCATCAAAGGTTCCGATACAATGGTTCACCTGGTCAGCAGTTGGGCGGAGCAATTTATGAATGCCAATGCGGAAATCGAGGTCTCGGTTACCGGTGGAGGCTCGGGAACGGGTATCGCCGCCCTTCTAAACGGTACAACCGATATCTGTGCCGCCTCCAGAGAAATAAAGCCGAAGGAAATGGAGCTTGCGGATCAAAAAGGTATAGAGCCTGTGGAATACACGGTTGCCCTGGACGGTATCGCGGTTTGCGTCCATCCCGAGAATCCGATTTCAGAGCTTTCTCTCGAACAATTAAAGAAAATTTACACTGGCGCATACACAAACTGGAGTCAAGTTGACGGCCCGGATCAGCCGATTCTGGTTCTTTCCCGCGAGTCAAGTTCGGGCACTTATGTGTTCTTCCAGGAGCATGTGCTGGAAAAGGAAGATTATACGGATCAGGCTCGCCTGATGCCCGCAACCTCTTCTATAATACAGTCCGCTTCTGAGGATAAATGGGCTATCGGCTATGTCGGCCTGGGCTATGCTGAAGAGGCCACGAATAAAATTAAGGTGATCGGTGTTAAGGAAACCGCCGAATCCGACGCTATCTTTCCTTCGGTAGAGACGGTACTGGATCAAACCTATTCGATCGCCAGACCCCTGCACCTCTATACAAACGGCGAGGCTTCCGGCATCACCCTGGAATTCATAAACTATTGCAAATCACCCGAAGGTCAGAAAATCGTCAAAGAAACCGGATATGTCCCTGTTAGTTAAATGAAAAGTAAAGCCTGGAAAGAAAAAGCAGCGAAGATAGTATTTTCAAGCGCATCTTCTACTGCGATCCTGATAGTCCTTTTAATCTTCTTGTTTCTTTTTAAGGAAGCCATTCCTTTTATCAAGGATCCGGGCATCTCCAAGCTATTCGGAACCTCCTGGAGGCCGGTTTCATTTCAAGAGGAATCTTTTGGAATAGTTCCGCTTCTTACAGGCTCTTTTCTTGTAACTATACTGGCAACTATAGTCGCTGTGCCCTTTGGAGTAATCGGAGCGGTATACATATCCGAGGTCTCCAGCAAATACGAGCGCGAATTCCTGAAACCGTTTATCGAACTTCTGGCCGGTATACCCTCGGTCGTTATTGGCTTTTTTGGATTGGTTGTGCTGGCCCCGTTTATCAAGGCGGTTTTCGGACTGCAATCCGGCCTGACCGCACTTACGGGCGCGTTGCTTCTGGCCCTTATGGCCATACCAACCATCATCTCCATCTCCGAGGATGCTATCAACAGCGTACCTAAAACCTATAAAGAGGCATCCTTCGCAGTCGGCGCCTCCAAACTTCAGACAATCTGGAAGGTAACGGTTCCGGCCTCGATTTCGGGTATAACCGCCGCGGTGATGCTCGGCATGGGACGTGTGATCGGCGAGACCATGGCGGTGCTGATGGTTACCGGAAATGCCGCTATTACCACACTCTCACCATTCGAGTCTGTGCGCACCATGACCGCCACGATTGCAGCCGAGATGGGCGAGGTGCCGTTCGGCAGCGACCACTACAGGGCATTGTTCTGGGTGGGAATCGCCCTGTTGATCATTACATTCGGGCTTAATATGATAGCTCAGAAAGTATTCAGCAGATACGGGGGGCGGCAGTAATGACCAGTCGCGGTTCTGAGACATTTTTCTACTGGATGATGCGCGGATTTACCTATTTTATTGTTGTTGTAATTGCCTATATTATTATAGATATTATCTGGAACGGCATCGGGGTTATTGGTCCGGATTTCCTGTTCGAATATCCGCGAAAAAGCGGCGCCGAGGGCGGAATCTGGCCCGCCATTGTGGGTACGTTCTATCTTGTTATCGGGACGATAGCGATTGCGCTGCCGCTGGGAATGGCAAGCGCTATTTATCTTTCCGAGTATGCCCGTCAGGGCAGATTCACGCGCATGATCCGTCTGGCAATCATAACGCTGGCCGGCGTGCCCTCGATCGTATTCGGACTATTCGGCCTGGGACTGTTCGTGCTGTTTTTTCAATTCGGCGCTTCAATCATAGCCGGCAGTCTGACACTGGCATGTATGATTCTGCCCACGATAATCGTGGCCAGCGAGGAAGCCCTGCAGGCCGTTCCACAATCGCTTAGAGAAGGTAGTCTTGCACTTGGAGCGACAAAATGGGAAACTATTTACAAAAACGTTCTGCCCTATGCGGTACCGGGAATGCTGACCGGTTCGATACTGGGTATCGGCAGAGCGGCGGGCGAAACGGCGCCTATTCTTCTGACAGTGGCGGCTTTTTATCTGCCCAAACTCCCGTCATCGGTTTTCGATCAGGTCATGGCTCTGCCCTATCACCTCTTTGTTCTGGCGACTCAGCATCCGGACGCGGAGATGGTAAGGCCGATGCAGTACGGAACAGCTCTGGTCCTGCTGATACTGGTTCTGGCAGTAAATCTGATAGCCATAATGATACGCTCGCATTACAGGAAGAAGACAAAATGGTAGATCCCGAAAAAGATGTCAACAACCAGGAAATGATCGTCAAGGTCAAGAACCTGGACTTCTATTATGAATCGGTACAGGCCCTGTTCGATATCTCTATGGATATTCCCGCAAGGCAGGTAACCGCGTTGATAGGCCCTTCGGGATGCGGTAAATCCACATTCCTGAGAACTCTCAACAGGATGAATGACATCATTCACGGAACCCGAGTGAACGGGACAGTTATCGTTGACGGCGATGATATTTATAAAAGCAATATGGATGTTGTGGCTCTGCGCAAGAAGATTGGTATGGTTTTCCAGAAATCAAACCCGTTTCCTAAATCAATTTTCGATAATGTCGCTTACGGTCCCCGGATACACGGCATCAAGAATAAAATGAAACTGACGGAAATAGTCGAGCGAAGTCTAAAGCGGGCGGCAATCTGGGACGAAGTTAAGGATAGACTCGATAAAAATGCACTTGACCTTTCCGGCGGACAGCAGCAAAGGCTGTGTATCGCCAGGGCGTTGGCGGTCGATCCAGAGATACTTCTTCTGGATGAACCCGCTTCGGCCCTGGATCCGAAATCAACGGCCCATATCGAGGACCTTATTTTGGAACTCAAAAAAGATTTTACGATTATAATAGTTACGCACAATATGCAGCAGGCGGGACGCATCTCGGATTTAACAGCATTCTTTTTCGAAGGCGTGTTGATAGAATTCGGCATAACCAAGCAGATCTTCACGAATCCTGTCAACAAACAAACCGAAGATTATATAACCGGCCGTTTCGGCTAATATAGGAACGAACGATGTCTGTTCACTTGCAGAGAGAAATTACGAATCTGAAAAAGTCTATCCTCTCGCTCGGCGCTATTGTTGAGGAGCGAGTCTGGCAGGCGGTCAAAGCGGTATCCGAAAGAGATCCCGATCTGGCCAAATCAATTATAGAAGCCGATATCGAGATCGACCGCATGGAGGTCGAAATCGAAGAGGACAGCCTTAAAATACTGGCGCTGCACCAGCCGGTCGCAGTTGATCTGAGATTTATAGTCGCGGTTCTCAAGATCAATAACGATCTGGAACGCATCGGAGATTTGGCCTCGAATATCGCCAGCATTGCTCTCAGAATGGCAAACCAGAACCGCATCGAGATGCCGCCCGAATTTCCGGTAATTGCCGAGAAAACAGAGGCTATGCTGAAAAACAGCCTCGACGCCCTGGTCAATCTGGATGAGGATCTCGCGCAGGGAGTCAGGATCGATGATGATGAGGTCGATTCGATAAATCGCACTATCTATGATTATGTTAAGGATAATATCAAAAAGGATTTAAACTCTCTCGACGCCATGATATATTTACGGGGAGTTTCCAAAAACCTGGAGCGAATAGCTGACCTCGCAACCAATATCGCCGAAGATGTTATCTATACCTGCCGTGGAGAAATCGTGCGGCACAAGACATTCGAGGATTAAAACAGACTTTTTATTATTTTCATATATCCCTTCCGTTTCCCCAATAAAACACTCTGTTAGTACAGATGAAACTTCTGTAACAAAACCGGATACTTCTCGACAAACTCATAAATTTAAATTTGGATTGATTCCCTGATGAAATATCAGCCTTATTAATTAGCAGCTTATATGTAATCTAAAAGGCGAATTACGAAAAACAGAACAATATTTGTCTAATAATTGTTTATAATTTTGATAATGGAGTTTTGAGATTGTAATAAAATATAAAAAGCAGACGCAATGAAAAAAAGGAGAGAAATTATGAAAACAGCCAAATTTATTTTGTTTAGTCTTACAGCACTTTTGCTAATGAGTTCATCTCTGTTTGCACAGGGCATGAAGGATGGCAAAGTCTTCTACATCAATGACCCGGTTGGAAGAAATGCCGTAACATTTGAAAGCACAGCACCCCTCGAGGATATCGTTGGAACCACCAATGATATCAAAGGGCATCTGGTATTCGATCCAAATAATCCAAAGAAGGGCGGTCATGGCGAACTTATGGTCTCAGTTGCCAGCCTCAACACCGGGATTCCGCTTCGTGATGAGCATCTCAGAAGCGCAGACTGGATGAATGCAGAGGAGAATCCTTATATCACCTTGAAGATAGATGAGGTGACTGACATGAAAAAGGTCAAGGAGACCGAGTCTGCTGTAACATACGATGTTACCGCTCACGCTGATCTTACAATAAACGGCAAGACAAAATCGGTTTCTATTCCGGGCAGGATAAGCTACCTGCCCGAGAGTGAAATGACCAAAAACCGTCTCCCGGGCGATCTTCTGGCAGTCAGGGCTTCCTTTGATGTTGCT
>WJIM01000076.1 GCA_014730285.1 Candidatus Zixiibacteriota bacterium | reverse complement strand
TTCACCTACTTAAAAGAAATGATGGAAGAGTATTGCCCGACTCTTTATGAATATAATGATAAAGCTGATATAGAGAGACTATTCGACAGCCTTTATCAGGAAATTGACGACACAACATTTTATCGTTTTCATCAGGTTATCAGCCGCTTTGTGGCCGGTGCAAACGAGGCTCACTTCGACGTGGGTTCGAAAGAGGATCCGTTTATGGCGGGTATTTTTGACGGTTCATTCAGATTTATTCCCCTGGTGCTGAAGTTTCTCGATGATAATACCTATGTCCGCTACAGCTATATCTCCGATTCCTCTATCCAGAGGGGCGACCGTATTCTGGCAATCAACAGCATGAGCATGGATGACTTACGTGAAAAGATTATGCCGCATATTTTCTCGGACGGCGATATTATAACCTACAAGCTCGAGCGAATGACCGCGATCTTTGAACTGCTGTATTATTGGCATATCGAAAGGGCGGACAGTTTTACGGTAACCTACATTCCATTCGGAGATTCCACCGCAAATCGGATCACTCTTCGGGCTATGAATCGTCCGGAGATGGTTGAGGTTCTCAAAGAAAGGAATGCGGAGGAAACTCGGGAGGATGAGGAAGAAAATAAATTTTATGAGTTCGAGATCGATGATAAGACCGCATATCTGAAGCTGAAGACATTCGACTGGAGAGTGGTGAAAGAATATGAGCTCGAGGCTGATGTATTTTATGAGGATATTTTTCAGCAGTTACGAAATGAAGATGTTGAGAATCTGATAATAGACCTGCGCAGCAACAGGGGCGGGCGTCAGGAATTCGGGAATGAGATGATCCAGTTTATTTTGAAGAAAGACAGGGACGGTGTTTTCCGCAAGAGTATATCATGGAAGGGCAGAGAACGAGAATACAAAATCCCCGAGCGCCATGAGCTTAATTTTAAGGGCGATATATATGTGCTGGTAAATGGGGAGACTTATTCCACGGCTGCCAATCTGGCCCAGTATCTCAAGGAATTCGGGAAGGCGGTGTTGATCGGACGGGAAACCGGCAGCAGGCATGAGGGCTTTGCGGCCGGTTCGAAGGAGTCTGTGAGTCTTCCCAATTCAAAAATCCACATTGGCATTCCGCGTTACTGGATCCAATCACCGTCTGCCAAAGATCAGGGTGTAAAAAACCGCGGCACTCTTCCGGATTATGAAGTCAGATATACTATTACCGAGCTGCTTGACGATATCGATAAGGAACGGGAGCTGGCATTAAAGCTAATTGAGAAGTAGGTCAAATCTCTACGAGATTTGACAATAGGGCAGGTTCGCTCTGAACCTGCCAGTATATACTTCAATCGGAAAAAAATAGGCAGGACCACAGGGGTCCTGCCCTACGAAGTAAATCGTCACAAATCTTATTTCGAATAATCGCTCTTGGGTGTGACCGCTTTGGTCAATGATGCCGCCGCTGCTACTTTCACTACAGCGCCTGCCAGAAACGGCGTTAAGCCCATAGCCATAAGCTGTCCCAATGATACCGCTTCGCCCTGCACCACACTTGTCCAGATTGCAAGCTGAATCAGGCCGGGTACGAATATCAGCGCGACAGTCGCAATCGACATGAGCACAGCCATGGGAAGAAAGTTGCGGGATTTGACATATTTGTCGGTGACATGGCCAAGGAAAAGCGCGGCTACGATGAAGCCCAGGATGTAACCGCCGGTGGGGCCCGCAAGTACCGCCAGCCCGCCGGACCATCCGGCAAACCAGGGAATTCCGAACGCTCCCAATGCGGCGTAGAGAGCCATGCTTATGCCTCCCCAGTGCCGTCCCAGAAGAACGCCCGCCATCAGCACCGCAAAGGTCTGGCCGGTTACGGGTATCGGGGTCCATGGCAGGTAGAATCGTACCTGCGCCAGAAGCCCGGTCAGTACCGCCATACTCAGCGCCAGTCCGATTTTATGGGCTACCGCGGCGTTATAGCGCCATCTGAAGGCATCGAGTCTTGCTTTTGCGAATGTGTCTGCTAATGTTGCCAGCTGCATAGACCATCCTTATCTGAAAATGTTGTTTTATTTTCGAAATAGCTGTCAGAAGATGTTAGGTTGGATTTGATTAGTCAAGGGGAAAAGCAGGTCAAATTTGAATTAATAATCAACCAATGGTAATATGTTTTTATACTTGACAAATGTGTAAGGAAAGAATAATTTAATTTCAGCAAGTTTGCATCATGTCCTTACACCAATGAAATAGAATGGGGCCATAATTCTATTCAACTTGCGAAGATCCCTGCCTACCTTTGTTTCGAAGTAACATTGCTATTGAAATAAGCGAAACCGAGCCAAATAACTGCCGGCGGAATGTAATAATCGTGAGTAGAAAGGGGCATTTAATGGCAGATAAGGCGATTACGCTTACTGATGACAAAGTGCGCCTGATGCGCGCAAAGATATCCCAGGTTTTGAAAAAGGGCAGCACTAATTGGTGTGTTGCCTGCGGCGCAAGTGCAAAGGCGATGCGCGAGGTTCTGAGCTCCGAGAAGGAGTATTTCAGAGAAATAGTCTCGGAGGAGGCAGTATCTACAGCCTTAACGCAGATTAATGTCGATGAAATCAAAGGTTCAACGAGCTGGTGTGTTGCATGCGGTGCGGGCGCTCGCGAAATAATGGATATGGGAAGACCAATGGCCCCCATTGACAATGTCATGGATGAAATTATAGGACTATTGGGCGAATAACCTTCTATTCAGACTCCCGATATTATATGTCCGCCGGTTGAGATTTTAGAGAGAGGTGATTTGATGAAATCAATGAATGATGAATTGCAAAGGATATTTTTTAACACAACGTCTTCATGCAACCTAAAATGCTATTATTGCTACGCCAGTGCCAGAAGAAGAATCGATAGGGATATGTTATCTCTCAATGATGTAAAGAATCTTGCTGAAGCAGGTCGCAGATGCGGCACAAAATCTGTAGTCCTCTCAGGAGGTGAACCATTGATTAGAAAAGATTGGGTTGAGATTTTTTCGATTTTCGATGATTATGACTACCAGCTTGCGGTAAGCACTAATGCATGTCTTATAAATAAAAACTCAATTTGCAAATTTAGTTCTTTTAAGGACATTATTTTTCAAGTAAGTCTAGATGGGGATGAGCAGACAATGGATAAAATATCGGGAGTACTTGGGACATTTAAAAGGGTTACCAGAGCGATTGATTTGCTTATTAGTAATGGATTTGAAGTACAAATAAACACGGTAGTTCACAATGAAAATTATCATTGTCTTCCTTTTCTAATTAAATATTCTTTTGAGAGAAAAATAGCACTAAGGCTTACAATTTTAAATACAGATTATGGGCTTGCTCGAAATAAATCCCACATTCTAAGCCTGGAGAAACTCATAAGAATAATAAAGGCCATTCATATTGCCCGCACAGCCAATCCATATATCGAATTAAATATTCCGCCACTATTGCTTCATCATGACGATTGGTTTCCGATATCACCTTCATGCGGTTGGGTACATCATCAATGCGGTGTTCTTAGCAATGGAGATGTCACAATCTGTGGTTTGGCCACTGACTTCAACGAATTGATAGCAGGTAATTTGAGAAAGCAGCCTTTGGACTTTATATGGGATAATTCTGAGTTATTTAAAAAATTGAGATCTTATACTAAAGAGGACTTAAAAGGCGTTTGCAGAATTTGCCCGTTCATTGATGCCTGTGGGGGCTCGTGCAGATTAACACCATATGCTAAAAATCGAGATTTTTGTG
>WJIM01000075.1 GCA_014730285.1 Candidatus Zixiibacteriota bacterium | reverse complement strand
CATGAAAATCTGTTTATTCACATTTTTCTTCTTGAGCAGAATATTGCGCGCCATTTCCAGACCGGCTTTGGTATTGGTATGATACGGGCCTACGCCGACATAGGGAAGGTCCTTGACCTTAACCTCGCGTGCGAAATCGCCGAACAGCACTATATTGAGACTGTCTTTCGGATATTTCGACAGAATCAATTCTGAGAATGCCAAGGCTACCTGCTTGGCCGGAGTAATCCTATCCTCGCCGTAAAGTACCATAGAATGAGAGATATCTATCAGCATGACAGTGGCGCAGTTGGTCATCTGCTCGGTATCATAAACCTCTAAATCTTTTTCGTTCATATTCAAGCCCAGTGATCCGGTACGCCTGATTGTATTCATAAGCGAATTTTGAAAATCGATATTGCTGAATTCATCACCGAACCTGTATTCGCGTTTTTCAGGCAGAGCCTCTTCCGAGGTGCCTCCGCCGTGAGGTATAATATGACCGCCTGCACCCGACTTCCGAAGATGTTCGAAGATGCTGTCGAAAGCATCCTGACGAAGCGACTTCTCTCCCTTTCTGGTCAGGGATATATTATCACCCTGCCATGAGACTATATTGTTTTTCTCCAGACTCTTCTCGAACTCTTCGAGATTATAATCCTCCGGAAGCACGCCCATCTTCTGCAGCTTGCGCATCAGCTTCAATGCCATCTCCGCGTCACCGTTGACCTGAAGCAGAAGATAGTTGAAAATCGACATCAGGTCTTTCATGTTTTTAAGCTGCTGGAAAAGGGAGTCATCCCATTCCGAATATATAAAACGCATAATTAGCTCCTGAGAATTCGCTCGATCATATCGGTATAGATAAACTTATTATCGGGCGATTCCTTGGCGATACGGTTCATCTGATGCAAGCCCTCGAGGACAAACTCCATGTAGGTATAGATTTCATCCTTGTCCTTGACATCACAGTACTTCTTGACGATTTCCCGCAAACCAACTATATCGTCAAGCGCTTTTTTGTATTCAACGTAAGGCATTTCGTCGGAAATCTCGAGCTGTTTACCGGCTGAGAAGAAATCAATGACCGGCTCGTAAACGCTGTCCTCGGGAATAATTTCCTCATACTCTCCCTCGGGAGTGCGCTGACGCTCTTTTCGGGGTTCGGGGAACATGCGCAGGAAAGTCTGCTTTATCGCTTCACCGACCAGATTGACCGCGACCATTGACGGCCCTTCCTGCTCGCCCTCATAGACCAGCTCGATCTTGCCCATAATCGAGGGCAGGACGGCATAAAGGTCTGCCACGCGAGGATGAGCATGTTTGTCGTCGTTCATGACAACCCGCCGCTCAACATTCGAAAGCAGGTTTTCATAAGCGGAAATCGTCAAACGCGCCGAAACGCCCGAGGTCTGGTCGACATATTCGCTTTCACGGGCACGGAAAGCTATTTCTTCCATGATATCCTTTATCAAACCGGGAATTTTGATTTCAACACCGCGTTCTTTCCAGGCTTCCTGCTCGGTAATGGCCCGGGAATCCTTGAGATCTCGGGGATAATGGGTATTGATCTGGGAAGCAATTCTGTCCTTCAAAGGCGTTATGATATTGCCGCGATTGGTATAATCCTCCGGATTAGCTGTAAATGCCAGCATCATATCCAGAGGAATTCGAATCGGGAAGCCCCTGATCTGCAAGTCATTTTCCTCCAGTATGTTCAGAAGCGCCACCTGGATTCGGGGCTGTAGATCGGGAAGCTCGTTGATGGCAAATATGCCGCGATTCGTGCGCGGTACTATGCCCCAATGGATCACCTCTTCATTGGAAATATCGAGCTTCTCGCGCACAGCCTTGATCGGATCGAGATCCCCTATCAAATCGGCCACAGTGACATCAGGAGTGGCCAGCTTTTCATTGTAGCGCTGATCCCTGTGAATCCATTCGACTTCAAGATCATCCCCGGCCTCAGCCGCCAGTTTCCTGTTTTTGTCTGAGATCGGGTTGAACGGATCTTCATTCAACTGACTGCCCTTGATAACCGGGATATATTCATCCAGAAGAGAGACCATTTGCCTCAAAATCCTGGTTTTTGCCTGCCCCCTGAGTCCAAGCAAAAGCAGGTCATGCCTCGAAAGTAAGGCATTTTCCAATTGTGGCAATACAGTGCGGTCGTAGCCGATAATGCCCGGAAAACGTTTTTTGCCGGATTTGATTAAATCTATCAGGTTATTTCTTAATTCTTCTTTGGTAGAACGGGATTTATAACCGGATTCCCTGAGTTCGCCCAATGTCTTCACTTGATTCATAATACCTTTCCAGTTTCACTTTAGAGTTCAATAAATCTTAACAAATTTAGTCCTATTCGGTTCAAAAGAAAATTCTCATAAACCTGAACATTGACGGACTTCATCCGTCTATTAAACCAGCGTCTCTGGATTAAATACAACCAGCGAGATTAATAATAAACAAGAAAATACCCTTATTGCAGGGAGGAACTATGCATTTAACCTCAATCCTGTCCCTGATATTTACGCTCAAAATGATGATTGACAGCATCAGCCTTGAGCATCTGCCGATTCTTTGATCACAGCCGGGGCACAAAAAAGAATGGCGCGCATTTTTCGGATGCACGCCAATGGGAATTAAATGGGGAAGAAAAACACTCAACAAAGTCTTTATTTATCTCTGGGCGACCTGTCGATATGCCCCTGTTTGTACATACCCAGGATACCCTTAACTTCTCCTGACTTATTTTTCTCAAATTTCATCTTGAAATAATCCACGCCCTCGATCATGAATGTGTCTTCGGATAGCGCTATTAATTTTCTTTCAGGATTTCCTTCTCTGCTGTAATAAAGCTTACCATTTTCCAACCGTACTTTTCTGGGGCCGTAATTTCCGGCATATTTCTGCAGAGTTGATTTGGGGACCTCAGCCGGCTCTAGCTGTGCCCTGAGAATATCCAGATCCCATCGAAGCATACCCCTTTCCTCGTCACTTTCCGCTTTGGCCACCATCATTTCCAAAGCCTCTGCCCGAGCCACATCAAGCGCCTGATCGGAGGGGCACTCTATATGGGGTTTGACACCTGTACCCTCCCAGTTGGTGCCGGTAACCGGATTTATGGCACGGCCGAATGGAACGCTCATGGCGATTTTTAGATTGGGAAAGATTTCGCCCTGCACCGGATGTGCTCCGCCGCCAGTGGTTTCGCCTAAGATGGTAGCACGCTCGAGGTTTTTGAGATTATACGTAAATTCCTCGGCGGCCGAAAATGTGTAGTTGCTGGTGAGGACATAAATTGGCGTATTGGCCATGCGCTGCCCCTCCACATGGGCCGCGGTCCAGAACTGTTTGGTGGTATCCTCCTGGCGAATGTAGAAGCTGTTCAGATGAACCGGTTCATTGAAGAAATAGCCGGATATAAGCTGTATCATCGAGGGCGAACCGCCGCCGTTTTCGCGCAAATCGATAATCAGGGCATCGGTATGGGCCAGGAAATTCATAGCGGCAATTGCGGTGCTGCCTCCATAATAGGCGTCATTGAAACCGTCGAGCTTCAAATAGCCGATATTTCCGGGTAGTATTTTGATCTCCTTAAAACCGAAATTTTCTCGGGCCAGCCGTTCGAATCGCTTTTGTCTGTCTTCATCCGTAAGGGTGTCGCCCTCATTGCGAATGTCTTCCATGGTAATATCGGGCGCATACCCCACCCTCAGATGACGATCATGGCAAATATCGCGCAGATCGTCAGTCAGTTCCCGAGTAAACTGCTCGAGACTGGTTATACTGTCGTATTCCCCCTTCTCGTACAACCCTTTCACGTGCTTTTCCATCTCTCCGGCTACATCCGGAAAAACATAGACCTCGTTTAGCACCCGCGTAACCGAATCGATTATTTCGGCCTGAATTTTCGAGTCGATAGTTTCATCCTGCCGCTCTGCAGGCCGAGACTGGGCGCTTAGCGATGTGATAATTGCAGAGGCTAAAAGCAATGCGATTATCCAGACAGCTTTCCTCATTTTCATCCTCCCGTGCTTTTAGATGATAAATATTGTTTCAAGAATCACGATTTTATACGATAGAGGATTGGAAAAGGTTCATAAATTATGTAAGTGCTTACATAAATATGTGGACATATTTTCAGAGCGTTTGGGATATGCAGGGAATATTACATGCGGAAAATAACCGATTCGCGCTCGAACCATTTCTTGCAGAACAAAAGCGCCAGAAGCGCCAGGACCAGCGTGGAGACAAAAGCCACCAGCACATAGTTCCATTCCACGGTACCGGCGATAGCGTCCTTGATTATAAGCGAAACATTCAGAACCGGAATTAAAGACATCCGATAATCTATCTCGATTCCGGGAAGGAAAGATACGAATGCGGGCAGGATTACCGCCATATTCAAGGCGGTGATATAGCTTTGGGCTTCCTTGAATGAGCGCGCGAAAATCGAGACAGACAAAAGGACACTGGCAAAGATGCCGGCCAGGGGCAGAATGATCAAAATTATCAGAACAACCATCTCGAAGCTGAATTGCAGTCTTAAAATTTCGGAGGCGATATCGCCGATGACATTATCGACCATATAATTCAAAGAAAATGTCAGGCTTGCCATGGAAAGCAGGGCGGCAACGATTCCGGTCGTCAGAACCACCAGGTATTTTCCGACCACAAATTCGCTTCGGGAGGCGGGAGAGACCAGCAAAGTTTCCAATGTGCCGCGTTCCTTCTCCCCTGCGGCCAGATCAATGGCCGGGTACATAGCGCCCATAAAGCACATTATGATTATCAGATACGGCAGAAAACCGCCGATTTCCTTTCCGGCGACTTTCTGAGCCGAAGCAACATTCTGACGGTTGACTTCGAACGGCTTGAGTATGTCGGGTGACAGCTCACGTTCCTGCAGGCGCGCCTCGACGATTTTTTCTTCATACGGGTCGAGGATATCACGAATCTTATCGACTGCAAAATCGGATGACAGTTCGGCCCTGTCATAGAATATTTCGATATTAGTGGGCGACTCGTTTTCAATCGCACCGCCGAAGAAATCCGGCACCGTAACCAGGGCATCGAATCCGCCTGCTTTTAGCTCCTCTATCAGGTCAATAGTATCTGCATAGTCGGAATCCATCTTCACTTCAAGAGATGGCGCCTGTTCAAAGGATTCCCGCAGGCCGGCGGGAAAATTGTCGTATCCCTCGAAGACAACCGTGGCCTTCTCCTCCTGAGCCTTGGTCACCGCCTCTATCATCAATGATGATGTGAACATGATCAGAAGAGGTATCGCCACAATCGGAACTATCAGCATAAAGATAAGGGTACGGCGGTCACGCAGAGTATCCTTCATCTCCTTGCCGTAAATTGTCTTTATATTGCGGAATTTCATATTATACTCCAACTATCTCTATGAAGGCGTCCTCGAGATTATCCTTGCCGGTTTTCTTCAGCGCCTCATCCACATTGCCCTCGAAATAGATTTTGCCCTTGTGGATAATCGCAATACGGTCGCAGAGGCGCATCGCCTCGCTCATTATATGCGTCGAAAATATCAGGCATTTATTATCGTCCCGGCACTGCCGT
>WJIM01000074.1 GCA_014730285.1 Candidatus Zixiibacteriota bacterium | reverse complement strand
TCCACAGTGCGCTCCAGAAGGCTGTATTTTATCTGCAGGCCCACAAAGGGCGTCCATCCGCGAAGCTCCGCCAGCATATTGGCGCGCGAAACGATCCATGCCGGAGTATCGGAGATACCGATATAAAAGACCTTGCCCGCACGCACCAGGTCGTCAAGCGCACGCATGACCTCCTCCTGAGGGGTCATATAATCCCAGGCATGCAGCCACAACAGATCGATATATTCGGTGTTCATCCGTTTCAGGCTGGCCTCCACCGACTGGATCAGGTTCTTGCGATGGTTGCCGCAGAAATTGGGATCGTCCTCTTTCATCGAAAGGGTATACTTGGTGGCCAGCACAAAATGCTCACGTTCCTTGGAGATAAACTCGCCGCAGAATTTCTCGCTGGTGCCGAATGTGTACTTGTTGGCAGTGTCGATAAAGTTGCCGCCGGCATTGGCGTAAGCATCGAATATCTTCCTGCTTTCCTCTTTGGATGCTCCCCAGCCCCATTCCTCGCCGAATGTCATAGCTCCCAGGCTCAGTTCGGATACACGCAGTCCGCTGTTTCCAAGTAATTTGTACTTCATAGATAGCTCCTTTTAGTTGTGTTTATTTTTATATAGGCCGGGAATAGGAGGCTTGTTCCGGGAAAGCCAAACAAAAAACCCGCCTCGGTGCGAAGCGGGTCTCGTGAACTTGAGGGGAAGACTATCTATTTCTTTTTAAATTGCGGGGTGTCGTTTAAAACTGCGGCAAGCTTGGAATCCTCCTCGGAAATATGATTCAAAAGCCAGTCCCGGATCAATATCAGGATATCCCGGGCGTTGACCTTCTCACCCTTTTTGATCCTGATAACCGACTGCATAATCTCTTCGGTAAAGCGGTCATGCAGTGATTTATGATAATGGTATTGCTCGTAATTGGCCTCGACCATCATTTTTTCCTCGGTCTGGAAATGATACTTGAGACATTCAACGATTGGAATCAGGACCGAGCCGACAGTCTTATCGTCATAAACATTCTGCTCGATGGAATCGTAAAGATTGTTGACCATCCCGGCGATTCCCTGATGCTGCTCGTCCAGACCGGGAACGCCGACATTATATTTATCTTGCCATCCGAAAAATGGCATACAGCCTCCATATAAAACGCGCTAAAGAACAAATCCTGGTGTCGAATCGGGTTGTTATATTTCTAATATCGTCATACTGCAGGGTCATATTGAGAAAAAATTGAACTAAAATGCACTATAAATCAGACTGTACATATGTGCAGCATGGGATTATCCAACCGTTTTTTTGCGTACTAAGCAAACAGCCCAATCCTGTCGACTAATATAAAAATGGGGTTTTTAAAGAGGGAGAGGATATGCCGCAGAAATCCGAAAATAAAAACGACGAATCCAACCAGTATATAAGTTGGGATGACGAGCGCTACAGCATAAATAATGAAGAGATCGACAGCCAGCATAAAAAGCTGATAGATATCTGCAACAGCTTGTATGATTCTCATCAAAGAGGCGATACAATTGATGGTATACGTAACGCTCTTCTGGCGATTGTAGAGTATGCTCGGACACATTTTAAGGATGAGGAAGGGCTGATGTCGGAAATCGGCTTTCCAGGCCTTAATCGACAGAAAAAGTCGCACAGGGAATTTTTAGACAGGATCACCGGTTTTCTTCAGGAACTTAGAAGGGGGCATCAAATTAGCGCCCTCCGGCTGTTAGCCTTTCTCAAAAACTGGATCGAAGATCATATCGAAAATGAGGACAAGCTGATCGGCAGCTTTCTGAAAGCCAAAAAGGCAGAAGTATAAAAAAAGCCTGCCCGGTTTTTTGGGCAAGCTTCAAACTTAAATCGCGGCTCACGGGACGTAAGCCGCGCACTATTTTACTATCCCGCGCGGTGGGTCATCTCGTCGGCGATGATCTGGTCGCCCAGGCCTTCGACCACTGTCAGGTGATCGAACCAGTAGGCCTCATCATTGCGATAACATACGATAAACTTCTGCTCGTCATCCTCGAGCTTGGCGCGATGATAGCGCATATATATAAAGTTGTCGTCAACACCCACAACCTCGATCTTGCCGGTGGCATGTGACATGACATACTTCAACCGCTTGGCCAGACCGGAGCACTGCCGTTTGGCCTCCTCGATCTTGAAATAAGCCTCGGTAATCGGCACCGCATACGGCTCATTTCCGGCGGTGGGACGGCACTGGAAGACATAATACTGCGGCATGCCCATAAAGCAAAGCTCATTCCAGAGCTGCGCCATCACGCTGGGCTTGTCCGAGATGCCCTTGATAATCGGGTTCTGATTGGTGAGGATACATCCGGCCCTCTGCAATAGCTGCACCGCTTCACGGCTTTCCGGGGTAATCTCGTTGGGATGATCGTAGTGACAAACCACATAGATTTTTCTGTCCGGCTGGGAATACTTCGCCAGCATCTCCAGAAGTTCAGGATCGTTTATGAATCTGTACGGATTAAAGGCGGTCATCTTGGTGCCGAGACGGATAATGCGCACATGGTCGATTTCCCTCAACGTCTTGATGATCTTTTCCAGACGTGGAGTCGGCAGCACCAACGGATCGCCGCCGGTCAGGAGGACATTATCGACCTCCTTGTGCTGACGGATATACTCAATACCCTCATCGATATTATAGCTAACCTCTTCACCCTTATTGATAAAGAGGCGTTTGCGGAAACAGTAACGGCAAAATGAATTGCAGACCTCATGCACCAGAAGCAATACCGTTGAGGCATATTTATGCTGTACGCCCTTGCGAACGGTAATAGAGCGCTCATTACAGGCATCCATCTCGCCCCAGTCGTTTAATTCGTCCTCATCGGGAATAATTATTCGACGGATCGGATCGTTGGGATTGTCCCAGTCGATCAGACGGAGATAGTATTCATTGGACCGGAAGGCAAAGAAACGCGTGACCTCTTTCAGGCGCGCCTTTTCTCTATCGCTTAATTGAGGTATGTCGTCTATATTGAAGATATACCCTGGCTGCTTTTTTAGTCCGGTTGTCTTATGATCGTTAGTCCCGGCCATAAAACCTCCTTTCCCAAAAAGGTAGCAACATCAATCTCGATGTCACTTGATTTTAAAATCGAGCTTGCTTCGAAGCTCTCGGGCGGATGCAATAGCGTCAAAACAGGAAAGCGATCCGCGTGATTCGGTCGAAGTTAGATAATCATGGCAAATCCATTGAAGCCAATACTTCGAACCCCTTTAAATATTAATATAACATATTATGGTTAATCTGTCAATATTTTATACCCACAAATTACGTCTAAGTTTAAACAAATCTTTGGATTATATTTTCAAGCCATGTGAATATATTCACATGGCTTGAAAACAAGTGTGCAAATCGGTACATTGACAGAGGTAACTTATTGCCCTTCAAAGCAATATTTTTTGGAATAATAATAGAGTCTGGCAGCTTTTTTGATTGTGGGCTTTGTTAATTCTGACAGCCAATCTGTATTAAAAATTTTTGAAATGTGCCTCGTTTTTTTAATGATTTTTACTTTTATTCTCCTATCAAATCGGCTGAGGATTCGATTTCAAGGAAGCGTTTGGCGTTATCATAAAGAATCATACGCTTTTCCTCCTCGGTCAGAAAGTCCATGGAATCAAGAAACTCGATTGAGCGGGTAATTGCGCCGGGCCAGACCATCTGATCCGAACCGTACATAACCCGATCCAGAACTCCGGCCTGCCTGGCAAGCTTCAGAAAGCGCACCGCATAATCCTGAACAATCGGATCGACCCAGAGCAAAACCGCAATATCGACATACAAGTGGCGATAAAGGGACATCATCCTGACTCCATGCTCGAAGAATACCTCCCCCGCATGCATGAGGTAGAGCTTAAGATCGGGATATTTCACCAGGACATCCTCGATTAAAAGCGGATCGCCCAGTGATATCCTGAAATCAGGACAACATTTCATGTAGGGAGTCATCGGAGGACCGCCGCCGGTATGATATGCCACCGGGATACCGTATTCCTCACAGATTGCCAGATATGGCTCATAAATTGGGTCGTTTAAGGTACGGCCGAGGTAAACCGCCATTATCTCACCGAATACTTTGATTTTGCCGTTTTTGACCATTTCCTCGAATTTTTCAATGTCGGGAAGTTTCTTCTCATCAGCAAATCCGGGGATAAAGCGCGGATCGGCCTTGGCCCATTTCTCCACACTTTCCATGGATCCCGATATCACGGCAAATTCAATGTCGTGTTTATCCATGTATTGAAGCGTCTCCTGCAAATGATCTTCTGCATTTGCAGGCGATTCAATCCCGCCGTATGGATGAGGCGTTCCGCCGTAGTAGTCCTCCTCGGTATAGCAATGCATATGCACATCTATTATCTGACTGTATGCTGATGTACACAGAAATAATAAGAAAGCTAAAAAAATCGTAAATATCTTCATAATAGCCTTACCTGCTCGTTTGATGATTATTGCCGCTTTGGATGATTTTGGTCCGGTTGTTGAGCTATATCATATAAAAAGGCAAACAGGATGTCAATGATAAGCAGGATAATATTTGTATTAATTCATGTCTATTGTGCAAGTTCTTATTATAAAGCGGTTTATTCACATCTATATGCTAATACCAGATTTGTTTAATCTTAATAGAATGCTAACTTGTAATAGCGGCACCGGCATCATATCATAGAAACGTCGGCATATCAGGTTTGATAAAATCCCATACGCGGATAGGGGCAAGTTTAAATGACAAGGTCATAATCTCATACTTCTTTCAATTTTACTTTCAGGGGCTAACCTTATGAGATATAGGGTTAGTTTCTTTTTGGGGGATATGCGGATTTAAATTATCTCAACCATTTGCTCCATCCAGGCGGAGACTTTGCGGTAGGTCGGTTTTTCGAGCATCAATTTGCGAAGCGGAATTTGTTCGGAAAGCATATCTATCATTCTATAACCCAGGTAATAACCGGTTCTGATCGGCGTATTATCATTTCCAAAACGGCGGCACTGAAAAAAGCGCCCCATAACCTTATGATCCTTTGTCTTCAGGGATTTTTTGGCTTCAGAGGCAATCGATTTCAGGTGCTTCTTGCACCACCGCAGATAACCGCCTTTCGGATCGGGCATACCTATAGCTTTATGCAGATTAGACATAAAAAGCTGGCCCAATGAATATTCGGGCAGTAGTTTAATCGAAAGCCATGTGGCCCATCCCTCCTCAAAGATATAAGCGTAAACCGGCACATTTTCCGAGGGTATTCCGGTTTTGCGCCAGCGGGCGAAATGGGCGTATTCATGTGCCAGCAGCACCCTCAGATTCTTTCCGGTGCAATGTGGAAAATCCGGGGAGCCGGCTATAAACGGCTTGCCGTCAACATCATACACCCTGCCATTGGACATATTGAAACTGGGAAAGAGTATAATTTCCGGCCTCGGGACATTGCCCAGAAGTTTCCTCGCCCGTAAATGCATCCGGTCGGCAACTTCCTGCCATTCAGACGGATTGAACCTGCTGACTGTTTTGACCCAGGCCGGGTCAAGGAGCTTCTCCACAGCCTGATCGACAGTATACTGCTTGCTTAAATGCCGGTTCATGATTTTGCGGGAATTATAAATTAGTTTTCTGAGCGCGATTTGTTTAGAATTCGATTTGCTTCTAAGTAAGCTTTTTATTGGTGTGATATAATCATCGATTTTTGCATGCCCCGCCATAATAACTCCAGATTTTGGTTTACCATCAATATTATACTGATTCATATTATTTGTGTCAATAATTTCACAGCCAAATGATGGTAGAGGCATGATCACAGGGATCATGCCCTACATACTGGTAAAGGGGATAAGCCAATGGAGACCAAAAATCCAGATGTGTAAAGGATGTCTTGACACAATGCACCTATGGTGGTTTTAGGATCTCCTCAGCAATTTATTATAGAATCAACAATCCGGAATCCCGTCGCCATCACTATCACAAGGAGCGGATCCTTCTCGAAAAATGTAATCAATCAAAAATACAATGTCAGTTATATTTATTTTATCATCGCATGTCACATCGGCATTTATGCTCGGCTGAGGAATTTCGCCATCTTCGAAAATGTAGTTTACCAGCAGAACAACATCCTGAATGTTCTTTTCCGTGTCTTGATTAATGTCTCCACAAGCTACATTGCAGCCAGCACCAAATCTTCCAATCAGGGTTTCGCAGGAATTATTATCTGGCAAACAAGGTGACATAATATCGAGATAGAGATTTGAATCGGCCAAACTGCAAAATAATGGATCAACTGACATATTGCCATCTAAGCCATCCTGATCCGCTATGTTTCCAACCCAATCACCGCCTTCATTTCCGAATATATTCGTGCATTCCAGATCGGCATTCCCATAAATTGCATCACCTTCTACAGAAAACGCCAAAATTGAGCTATGAATTACAGGATTCGATAGTTCTGAAAAGATTACTGCACCAACTCCTTCGTTGGCTCTATTCCTAATAAAAGTACAGCTTTCTATAATCGGATTCGACTCATAGCAGGCAATTGTCCCTCCATCGCCGTCAGACTGATTAGCATAAAAAACACATTTTAGTATATGGGGATTGGAATTTGCATTTAAATGAATAGCACCTGCGGCAAATTGGCCGTCATTTCTTTCAAACAGGCAATTGATAATTCTAGGACTGGAGTTATGACATGCCACCGCTCCGGAGATACTAAAGTTGGATCGGAATATACAATTATAAATTACTGCATCGGATCCCTTATCGCATCCAATTGCTGATCCGTAATGATTGTCATGAAGGATCCACTCAAAGATACAGTTCTTGATTGTTGGTGAAGAGGCCGAAACAAGGATTCCGGCTCCAAAACCTTCCGAATAAGCGCCCGTAATTGTAAAACCATCTATTACAGCAGTGTTATCCTGATTCTCTGCGAGTATAAATGCTCGGTAATAATGATCCTCGTAACTGCCGCAGTCAATAGTTGTTAATTCAGGGCCGTTCTCTGATTTAACCACCAGGTTTTTCCCATTAAACCCAATATCCCTGTTACCGTCTCCGGTATAAGTTCCGGGTGCTACAAGTATAGTATCACCTTCAAGGGCAATATCCACAGCAGCCTGAATTGTCGGTTGATCTGAAGGCACATAAATCACGTTAGCGAAACATAATCCCGTAAGGTACAGGATTGAAGCAAAGATGGTGGCGACTTTCATTGCATCCTCCATTTTAAGAGAAGTTAATTGCAGATATATATAATAACGCAAAAACAGCCTGAGGATCAAGCAAAATCGAATCTTTAGGAGAATTTGTATATAAAGTCGCTTGGAAGTTAGTCTGCGAACCCGCTAAAAAACAGAAGAGGCATGATCACAGGGATCATGCCCTACAAAATTATTTACTTCCCCTCAGTCCGGCGTTTGCGTTCGGCCTGGATCTTGAGGGCGATTTGGTCGACTAATTTGGGGGAGAGCTTGTTCATGAAGACCGCGAATTTGCCCAGGCCGGAAAGGACTTTCTCGCGTTTGCGTTTGGCGGCGGCGTCTATGATAATCCGCGCGGCCTTCTCAGCCGACATCATACTCTTGCCATAAAAGCGCAGTCCCTTCTCGCCCATCTTCTCGCCGTCCGGCTTGACAACATTGCCGGCAAACTTCGTAACCACATAACCGGGATATACCATCGTAACCGACACACCGCTGCCATGCTGCTCGATACGGAGCGCATCAAAAAATCCGGCCATGGCAAACTTGCTGGCGCAGTAGGCAGTCCCGCCCCAGGCCGCAACCTTGCCCAGCACACTCGAGATACCGACGATTCGTCCCCTGGTCTTGATGATGTGGGGGAGGGCATGATAGGTGCAGTAAACCGATCCCCGGAAGTTGACATCCATAACCTTTTCCAGTTCGCGCAAATCGGGTAGCTCATGAAGATGTCCCGCAGAACCGTAACCGGCATTGTTTATAAGCGTATCGATACGCTTGTACTCTTCCAATGTCTCATCGATAATCTTTACGCACCGATCTTCCGAGGCAACATCGGCAGTTACAACAAGCGCTTTGCCGCCGCGGTTACGGCATTCGCTTGCCAGAGTCTCGAGCTTATCCTCGCTTCGTGCCGCAAGTGTAAGCCAGGCCCCCTGATCGGCAAGCTGTAATGCCAGCTCCTCGCCGATGCCACTCGAGGCCCCGGTTATAATAACGACATTATTTTTAAATACGCTGTTTGGCATATACAAGTCTCAACTTTTTCGGGGATTTATGTTTCTATTGTTTCGAAGGTATGGAAATATCGAATCTTAATGCAAGGGATTTATGATTTTTAAGCGGCGAAAATTAATCCTGATTTTCTTCGCTGTAAACGCCTTCCTCCAGAATCTCGACAATACCCATATCGTTGTAGGTAATCTCAACCGCTTTGGAGGTATCCAGCTTCAACGGATCGGTGAGGATAGTCTTGGTGTTAGCCACCGGAAAGACCTTCTTCATATCTTTGATTAAGCCCACAAGGCTGCTTTCTTCATTGCCGATCCGGGCGGTTTTGAATTTATCGTCGGAGTCGATATAGTCTTCAATATAGATGATTTTCGAAAAGCGATACAATTCATCGAGGCCGAGAAGATTTCCCAGACGCCTGAATTTTATTACTTCCAGCTCGATCTGGAATGCACTGTCGTCCAGAAGGATTTCATCGGCCAGACGGCGACGATTCTCATCATCGTAGGTCTGCAAAATCAAACGTGGTTTTTCGGTCTCTGACTGGCTGAATGTTATCTGGGCCAGGGGAATATTGCGATTGAGCACGAAATAATTTTTCAGGCTGGAATTAAACCAGAAGAATGACTGGGAAATGAAAATCAGGATCACCCCGGACGAGATCAGGAGTATCCGTACCCACATTTTGGGTTTTTTGGAGCCGTATCCCTGGGATTGTGACTTCTTCAGGGCATAAATTATCTCCAGAAGAGAAAATATCAAAAGCCCTAAACCCGCCAGAAATATCAGGAAAGCTAATAATGTTAATTTTGCGCTCATATAATACTAATAATGTGCTTTATACATATTTGGCACTTTGCCACAAACTTGTGGACAACTCTTAAATTCCTAAATTAAGGTTGTGTCTTATTTCCATGAAATTCAAGGAATTAAGAGATTTTCCACAGTCATATGGAAGTTATCCACAACTATACTATCACTTATTAATCTTATCGGCCGATTTCTCAGGATGATTATCATTCATTTTGCATGCACCATGAAAAACTGCGCCCTGCTCCACAACCAGGCTTTTTGTCTTTATATCGCCGTTTACCATCGATTTAGCCTGCAACTCAATCCTCTCGGAGGCATGCACATTGCCGTCTACACGGCCTGTAATCACCGCTGTCTTGGTATGGAGATCGGCTTCAACTTTGCCCTCGGGTCCGATACTGACAGTCTCACTGCATTTCACAGCCCCTTTGACCTTGCCGTCAATCCTGAGGCTTCCCTGCACCTCAAGAGTGCCGTCAAAAGTAGCGTCCTTGCCAACAACTGTGTTAATATTTTCAGCCATATCAGTTTCCTATGCTGTAATTCTCGCCTTTTATATATGGTTCGGGATTTATCGCAACATCATTACGTCTGATTTCATAATGTATATGCGGCCCGGTCGATTTGCCGGTATTGCCGCTTAAAGCAATCAAATCCCCTTTCTTTACTTTTTCACCTTCGGCCACTAAGTTTACAAGGTTATGACCGTAAACCGTTTTGAAGCCCTCGTTCTTTTCTTTGCCTGCATGTTTTATAATTATCATCTTTCCAAATATATCGTCCCATCCGGCAAATTCTACAATCCCGTCAGCGGTAGCATATACTTTCGAACCCTCTTTATTGACAATATCCACACCGAAATGTCTGCGTGAAAGGTTATCGTCATCCGGATTAAAACCCCGCGTAATCCGTCCATGCGAGGGCATACCGCTGGGAATTACATCCACGATTTCCTTTTCGGCAAACGGATGGCTGAGATTGAGAAGCACATCACTGTTCTCAAGAAATATCGCCAGCGCCGAATCCTGCTCCTCGCTGGTCATGGAACTGCTTGGATTCGAGGACACACCCACCAGATTAAGAACACGCCTTAAAAGCAGTGTATTGGATTTCAGGTTCTCCTCCAGAAGCTGAATCTTTCTGTTCTCCTGCAGAAGCATGGAGTTTTCCTCCAGAAGAGTGCGGTTCTGCTCATTGGCCTGATTGAGCTTGTGCAGGATATAAAAGCTCGAAAGCGCACCTAAAAGCAGGATTACGGCAAAGAATATAATCAGCCATATTAGAAATGTCGGGACCTTGAATGTACGGGTTTTGTCCGACGGCCCCGAGAGGTACATCAGTGTCGAATAACGCAATTTCATGTTTACGGTTAACCTTCCAGAATCAAATCAAGTATACGTGTCAAATCGGAATCCGAATAGAACTCTATTTCGATTTTTCCTTTTTTAAGGCCACGCTTAAGGTTAACCTTGGTGCCCAGATATTGCTTCAGATTGGTTTCGGCATCAATCAATTCGGTCGGCATCTTCTTGAGCTTAAGGCTCTTACCGCGTTTGCGCCGCTTTTTGCCGTAAATCAAATCCTCCAGCACCCGCACCGAAAGATTCTCATCGATAATTTTCCCGGCAACCTCGAGCTGTTCCTTTTCCGAGCTTAGCGCCAGAATAGTGCGAGCATGACCGCTCGATATTTTGCCCTCGCGGATCAGATCCTTGACCTCCGCCGGAAGATTTAAGAGCCTGAGGGTATTGGTAATTGTCGAACGATTCTTGGATACCTTCTGCGACAGTTCATCCTGAGTCAGACCGTACTCATTGATCATACGCGAGTACCCCTCGGCCAGCTCCATTACATTCAAGTCTTCGCGCTGAAGATTTTCGATCAGCGCAAGCTGCATCTGTTCTAAGCGCGACAATCCCTCTACCAGAATTGCAGGCACTCGCTCCAGGCCGATCATCTGCGCGGCCCTAAATCGTCTTTCGCCCGCCACAAGCTGGAAATTACCATTGACCGCTTTTAACAGGAGTGGTTGAAGTATGCCGTTTTGGGTGATCGAATCAGCCAGATTTTTCAGGGAAGATTCATCGAATTCCCGTCTGGGCTGATCCGGATTGGGGGTGATTTTTTCGGTATCAACGACAATGAATTTCTTTTTCTCGGAAACATCTATATCGTTGGGGATTAATGCATTAAGCCCTCTGCCCAGTTTTACTTTATTCATTTTTCAGCACCTCCTCGGCAAGCTGGAGATAGTTTTTTGCACCGGTCGAAACAGCATCATAGAAGATAATCGGCTTGCCGAAACTGGGCGCTTCGGAGAGCCGCACATTCCTGCTGATAACCGAGTCGAACAACTTGCCGTCAAAATATTTCTTGGCCTCTTCCGCTACCTGACGCGAGAGGTTCAGGCGCGAATCATACATGGTCAAAAGCACACCCCCCAGCTTGAGATCGTAATTGAGGGAGCCCTGCACCATCTTAATAGTCTGCAGGAGCTGGCTCAGACCTTCCAGGGCATAGTATTCGCATTGGATGGGGATAATTACCTCTGAGGCCGCCGTTAGGGCATTCAAGGTCAGAAGCCCCAGAGACGGCGGGGAGTCGATTAAGACAAAGTCGTAATCCTTTTTGCATTCGGCGATAGCATCTCTTAAACGATACTCGCGGCGTTCGTATTGCACCAGCTCAACCTCAGCTCCAACCAGATCGATATTGGCCGGAATCATCTTAAGGTAATCCACCTGAGTTGCGATTATGGCCTCGACTATATGAGAGTCGCGCGCGATAACATCATAAATCGATTTCGGTAAATTATTCTTATCCAGACCCATACCACTGGTAGTATTGGCCTGGGGATCGAAATCGATTAAAAGCACACGCTTCTCGGCCACAGCCAGGCAGGCGGAAAGGTTGATTGCGGTGGTTGTCTTGCCCACACCCCCTTTTTGATTGGCTATCGCTATTACCCTGGTCATATACAAATGTCCCTCTTATACATATCCTTGCTAAGCACAACTATTAAAAAAATGTTTTATAAATTTCGCAAGAATTTTTTAAGTGGTCTTAATTAATTTTAGGAAGCGGAGATCGCCGGGATAATTGGGAAGCGAGTATAAATTTTCCGATCCCAGCTTAAACGGCGCGCCCTTGATCTCCTTCAATTCCTCCGGCATCGTATCGCCCAGATAGAAAATCAGGCTGCCTTCCGCACGAAGAACCTTTTCCGCAAACAAGAGCGCATCTTTGAACTTTCCCAGGCCCTTGACTGTGATATAATCGATTTCCCTTTCGGGGGAATATTCCTTGAACTGCAAATTCACGAACTCGCATTTCTTCAGATACAATTTGGCTGCGACCTGATCCTGAAATGTTATCTTTTTGGGACTGGAATCAAGAGATATCAGATGAATCTTTGGCCAGAATATCTTCAATACAATCCCGGGGAATCCGCCGCCGCTGCCGATATCGAGAAGCGTGGAGTCTTTGTCCGGACTCATAAATTTGGTCAGGGCGGAGCTGTCGATTATCTGCTTGACTATTTCATTGCCGGTATCGCTCTTTGAAACCAGATTAAGAGAGGGGTTGAATTTCTCGACCAGACCGGCGTACTTATCCAGC
>WJIM01000073.1 GCA_014730285.1 Candidatus Zixiibacteriota bacterium | reverse complement strand
ATGCATTAAAATATAATGGATTAGAAAAATATAAGACAGTATAAGCCCCTTTTTATCATTCCTTTTTATGCAAATAAAAATCAAATCTCTTCATTTCAGACAAATCGAACTCTGTGACTTTAAATGGAAACAGCCGGACAAAATCTATTGTTCCGGGGCGAGATTATATTTTCCCGTTTCATCAATCCTTATTTTCGGCAAAGATTTATTTGTATTGAAGTAGCTGCAAAAGGGCCTTAATTCGTTCCAGAAATCTAAAAGAGCCGTATCGGCTTTGTAAAGGTCACTGAGTTTTTCATCGGTCTCTTTATCAGTAAAATCGTAAGGATATATATGTGCCGGGATTTTTTTCCGGCCATTATCGCGGGCATCCACAGCAAGAATATACAGCTCTTCAATCGCATCATCACCAATGGGAATGCATCCAATCGTAACCTCGTTGCCGTGAATGAAAATATCTCCACCGGGATCGGGCCTGGTCTTTCTTATTCGGTCCGATTTGTTGGGATAATTGATCCCGAGCGATAGATGATACTTGCTGGCCGGATTAAACCTGTCGATATGATATATACCCTCCGGAATTTGCAAATCCCCCTGGTAACGTTTAGGTCCCGGATTTCCGGAAAATGCCGTAAAAGGATAGGATTTGATCATCATGAATTTGGCAGTATCATTTGCCCGGCACCAGATCTCCAGATGGCGCTCGTATTTGAATGCGCGCAGATATATTTCATGAGGAGGATATTTTATGTTGAGAGAATCAAAGAGAGCGGCCAATGCAGAGCCAACATTCTCGCGAGCTTTTCTCACCCTCGGAAATTTCTGCTGCTGTTTCTTAAAATCGCCGCCCTGGGCCAAAGAAAATAAAATTAGTCCCATAAATGCCGTTGCAAGAATCGCATATCGATTAAACATCTGCCCCCTAATCTCTGTCGGCTTTTATCATATTTTGAAAAGCTTCTATATTTTCGGAATCTCCCAGAACATAAAGGATATCATCCCCCTCGATCGTAGACGGTCCGTCGGGACTGGCGACTATATTATTCCCCCTCTGAATTGCCAGCACGGTAATTCCATATTTGCTTCTGAGGTTTGTCTCGGCAAGAGTTTTGCCGGACAATTCCGCATTTTTATCCACCCTCAATGAGCACACATCGATATCGGAAAAATGCAGCTTGAGATCCGACACGCTGGAGGTCCTGCGTGCAAGCCCCCGAAACATCTGATAGCTGTCGGACCTGACCTCATCTATAAATCCATCTATCTCCTCGCGGGGTACAAGATACTTCATCAGTACCAGTGTAAAGATCTCCACCGAGGTTTCAAACTCCTCCGGTATAACATTATCGGCGCCCAGGTCGTAAAGCGGTTTCATCTCCTGCACAAAGCGCGTTCTGACAATTATATGGATTCTGGGATTCATTCTGCGTGCCAGGGAGGTTATGCGCCGTGTGGCTGTCGGATCGGCAATAGTTATAACCAGAATTCTCGCCTTTGCAATCGCTGCCTGATGCAATGCGGCCTCGCCGGCGGCATCACCGTAAAAGATCGGCTCACCCTTTTTGCGTTCCTGGTTAACCGTATCAGGATTCATCTCGATAACTCGGTAATCTATCTTCGAGGCCCGGGCTGCACGGGCGACATTACGTCCGTTGATACCGAATCCGATTATAATCAGATGATCGTCCAGATCCTTTTTACCGACTTCCGCACCTTTCTCCATCGTAATATAGGACCCGCTTTTATATCTACGTAAAAACGGCCAGTTCGACATTCGATCCGCCAGACCCGGTGCGGCGGATATTATAAAGGGCGTCGCGCCCATAGTAAGAATCGAAATCGCAATAAACTTCTGGTACAAATCACCGTCAATCATGTCGAATTCAAGCCCGACTTTGGATAGTATGAACGAGAATTCTCCCACCTGCCCCAGAGAAAGCCCCGCTATAATCGCAACACGGCTGGACATACCCAAAAGAAGCGCAGCCCCCGAAGCCAGCCCGCTTTTGACTAATAAGACCAGAAGAGCTCCGCCCGCTATTAGAAGCGGATTTTCCAGAAAGAATGAAATATCCAGTAGCATACCTACCGAGACAAAGAAGAAACTGGTGAAGACCTCTTTGAAGGGAAGAATACCCTCCAGCGCCCGATGACTGTATTCCGATTCGGAGATCACCAGGCCCGCCAGAAATGCACCCAGGCCCAATGAAAGCCCGGCCTGCGACGTCAGCCAGGCCACGGCAATGCCGATTACCGCTATACTTAGAAGGAACAGTTCACGGCTCTGCGTGCGGGTGATTTGATAAAGTACTCCGGGCACGAGGTACCGTGCTGCCAGCACTACCAGCACTATCACGCCCAGTGTTTTCGCAACCAGCATCAATGGCGACGCTCCGGCTGCGCCGGTGGCGCCTGCCAGAAGCGGAGTGAAAATCATCATCGGTACTATGATTATATCCTGGAAGATCAAAATCGACAGCACCACCCTTCCGTGAGGACTGGCGATCTCAACCCGTTCCTGAAGAATGCGCAGCACAATTGCGGTACTGCTGAGAGCCATGAGGCAGCCGATAAAAAAGGCCTGGGCCTGCTGCTGTCCGAATTGAAGCGCAACCGCAAAGGAGATGCCAATCGTAAGGAGGACCTGAAGCGTACCTCCCAGAAGCACAAGCCGTTTGGAACGCAGGAGGCTGCGGAATGAGAATTCGATGCCAATCGAGAACAGGAGCAGGATAACGCCTATTTCAGCCATCACTTCGACATCATGCACCGATTGGACGAATCCCAGAGAAGAAGGGCCGATTATAATTCCGGTAACCAGAAATCCGACTATTGAGGGTATACCCAGCCGATGGCATATAAATAACACTAATATGGAAAATCCAAAGATTACTACAATGTCTTGCAGGATCGGTATTTCACTCACGCCGGTTGTCCTTTGACTTTTTAAAGCAAACTTGTGTTTTTTTTCAGATATCAGCAAATAACAATTGCAAGGTAATAATGAGAGTGTACTGATGACAAGAAAAAAGCGGTATAAATTAATCTATAAAGACGAATTATCGTATAACAGCGCCTACCTCCCGACTTTCTTTTTATCAAGTTCCGCGCGAACAGCGGCGGCAATCGACTTCAAGGTCAGAGGTTTTCTAATAAAATCACCGGCACCCATATCGAGCGCCTTATTTACTCTGTCGCTTTCGGCAAAACCTGAAATGATAATTGCCTTCTGCCCGGGATTTATCTCGAGAGCCTTTTCATAAGTTTCAGAACCATCCAGCCCGCCCGGCATCACCATATCCAGCAGAATGAGATCGAACTTCTCTTCCCTCAGCATTTCCAGAGCCACGGCGCCGCTTTCCGCCAGCTTGGCGTGGTATCCCAGCTTATCCAGAAGTTTCTGGCAGACATCGCGCTGAACACGATCATCGTCAACAATCAATATCTTCTCACTGCCGCCGGCAATCTGATCCGAAACTCCAATTGTTTTGACCTCGCGCGTTATCGGGAAATAGAGGAAAATCGAGGTGCCCTCGCCGGGAACGCTGTCGAAATCGATATGTCCGCCATGATCCTCCATAACAGCGTGGACTACGCTCAGCCCCAGACCCGAGCCTTTTTTCCTGCTGGAGGATTTTGTGGTGAAGAAGGGATCAAATATTTTGGGCAAAGCCTCCGGATCGATTCCGGTACCGGTATCGGCGATTGTCAGTTTAACATATTCGCCCCTGGGTACTCGTCCGAATCCGCCTGTAATCTCATCATTATAGGCATTCTCCGTAGCGATCCGTAAATGACCGACATCCTGCATAGCATCGCGGGCATTGGCTATCAGATTCGATACAGCTCTCAGAATCTGCGCCGGGCCGCCTTTGATATTCATCAGATTCGCTCCTAATTCCGCATCGATTATCAACGTCTGCGGCAATGGGAAGATGCGGTTCACCGCCTGATTGACGATATCATTCAAATCGAGCACCTCCTGCTTATAATGACCGCGCCTTCCCAGAGTCAGGAGCTGCTGGTTGATATCGGCAATTTGCTCGGTGGCTTTTTTCATATCGTCCAGAAGCGAGAGCATGGGATGATCCGGAGCAAACTCATCTTTAATAAGATCGGGGTAGGCCATCAGCGGTCCCAGCAGATTATTGAAATCATGAGCTACCTGCCCGGCGATTCTTCCTGCGGTCTCCAGACGCATTGCTCTCTGGGTGAATTCCTGCAGACGTTTCATCTCGGTAATATCACGGTTGGTGGCGATCACGGTCTCGACTTTGCCGTCAGAGGAAAATTCGGGAATCACGCGCCAATCGAAGATAAATTTGCCTTTGGAAGTTTCAATATCGTACTCACCGGCATAAGCCTCCCCGGTTTCGAAAACCTGAATCAGCCTTCTATCCAGTCGCCCGGCAAACTCTTTGCTGAATCCGAGATCGGCCCCTGTTCTTCCTACAATTTCCCCCGGCTTCAATCCGGTATATTTTGCAACTGTGGAATTGACATATAGAGGCCTGAGGTCCTTTCCAAAGCGCATGATTATATCGGGAGAATTCTCGGTCAGCGCCCTGAACATCTCCTGGCTTGCCCTTAGCTTTTGCTCCGATTTTTTTCTGTCGGTTATATCCAGAAGAGAGACGAAAACTTTGGAGAAGCTGTCTTCGCAGCCGGGCGCTACTGAGACCTTAATATATGTATAAATCTCATCGCCGTCCAAGGTTCGGCTGGCCAGCTCTGATTCAATGCTCTTCGCACCCTCTGCAAATTTGGAAATAGTATTTGCCAAAGCTTTCGCTGAATCGCGAGTGGGAATCCTGGTGAAATGACTTTTCAACTCAGCAATGCTTTTTGCATTGTATGCTCTCAAAGATGCTTTATTGACGTTAACAAGTTTTATCATCGACTCGCATTTGACCAGCTCATTATCATTTTCAAGCAGATACTTCTTCATATCCTTAATCCCGGATTTTTGCAACTCCCGAACATATTTCATGACCTCGCTGTAATTCTCCTCGGCCAGCATAATGGGAGAATCCTCGAATAGCGCGCGAAAACGGGCTTCGTTTTCCCTTATTCTTTCCTGATTTCGCCTTGATTCTGTAATATCCCAGTCGATGCCAATCCACCTGACCGGATTTCCCTTCTCATCCCGATGTATTTTTCCACGGCTCTGAACCCAGCGCCATTCGCCGTTTCTGTGCTGTATCCTGAAATCGCATGAAAAGTAGCCTGTCCTCCCATCATAATGATCCCGGGATGCTTTTTGCAGCCGTTCCCTATCCGCAGGATGAACCCGTTCATTAAAAGCCCTCAAAGAATTAGGAAATTCCTCATCATCAAAACCTATATAACCTTTCATTCTGGGTGAAAGATAGACGTCATCT
>WJIM01000072.1 GCA_014730285.1 Candidatus Zixiibacteriota bacterium | reverse complement strand
TAAAGGATTTCATCAACGGGGATTTCACCAATTTGCTTCCTCAGGAAAGCAAGGCGGAATTTTATACTTTTTCCGATACCCTCGAGCCTTCAAATGATCTCGATTTCGAGGGCAGGCAGACCTCGCTGGGTGATGCTTTCCATTACATCACGGAGAATTTCAAGGACAAAAATCTGGCCGGTATAATTGTGGCCTCCGACGGCCTGTCGAATTTCGGCTCAGACCCGATTGCCGCCGGGCGCAGGGCGGGTGTGCCGGTTTATTCTGTCGACCTGGGTCCTCAGAGAATCAGCCGGGACATACGCATAGTCGATATCGATCATGAGCCGGTTGCATACGCCGACAAACCATTTAAATTGAATGTCGAACTTGAGGGCCGCGGATTCGAGAAATCCAGCCTTCCCATAACTGTGACATCCGGGGGACGTGACCTGGCCCGAAAAAATATCGAAATCCTCGGCAGGGGAGAACGTCAGAGATTCGAGGTCGAAATTACTCCCCGGGAGCCGGGAGTCAAAAATTTCAATATCAATCTGCCGGTTCAGCCGGATGAAGAGCTTACCGATAATAACAGCCGCAACCTGAGTATAAAAGTGCTCAAGTCCAAAAAACGGGTGCTTTTAACCGCAAATAAGCTCAACTGGGAAGTGACATTCTTAAAGAGAGTAGTATCGTCATCACCCGATTACGAAATTGATCTGGCGGTTAACGAGGCGGGGGGGCGGCTTCCCGATCAGGGATTTCCGGCCACCCAGGATTCACTGAATCAATATGATATTGTGGCTCTTATCAACTGCGAAAGCGGATTTATAGGCTCGAATCTGGAAATGTTCAATTCCTATGTCAGGGATAATGGCGGCTCGCTCTGGTTCTTTCTGGGCGACAATACACGCGGGCGATATCCTTCGGAAGCGCGTCAGTCTGTGATGCCCTTTGCACCGCGCTTTGAGGATAGATATTATAATGATTTTGCATTTCATCTAAAGCTTACCGAGGAAGGTAAAATCCATCCGATCACACGGCTGGTGGAGGATTCCCGGGAAAATACAGTCCTCTGGCAGTCACTTCCGCCCATGGAAGAGCATCTTCTTCTATCGGAAATTAAGCCCAATGCACAAATACTGGCGGTTCATCCCGAACGCGATTATAATAACGATCCCCTTCCGCTGATTTTCTATCATAAATTCGGTCAGGGAAAGGTACTGACATTTGCCGCCGGGCCTGCCTGGAAGCTTGGATTCTTGAGCGCAGGTTATGGCGAGGATGAATTCGCATATCGTCAAATCATTACTAATTCAATCAACTGGCTTACCACCGAAGAGGATATCGAGCGAATCAGGCTGGCCTCGGATCAATCGATCTACAAGAGCGGGGAACGCGTGGGGCTTTCGGCCACTGTTCTGGACGAGAACTACAGCCCGCTTGAAAACAGCATAGTCAATGTCGTGGTAAAACCGGTTGGCAGCGATGATAGTCTTATTGTTTCGATGATACAGGAATCGCCCGGGCGATTCAGCGCCGATCTGGGACTGTTGCCGTCCGGAGATTATCTTGTCGATGGAAGGGTGGTCTGGGAAGACAAAGTCCTAAAAGAAATTAGCGACAAATTCAAAGTCGAGGGATTTTCATTGGAAGAGGAAACACTCTTTCTGCCGCCGGATATGATGCTGAAGATCAGCCAGGCCGCGGGCGGCAAAACCTATAATATCGATAATTTCGAGGATATTTCCGAGGATTTGAGCACCGTGCCGCGTTTCCGAACCGAATCCTATGAAACCCGAATTGCGGGCAATCTCTGGGTGCTGATTATAATACTTGCCCTATTATCAATCGAATGGCTGGTGCGTAAACGTTTGCAGCTATTGTGATTCATTTTTATGTTGATTTCCGGCCCTGCCGTTCTTAATTTCCGTTCCTGTTGAATTACTAATTTAAGGAGATAATAATGTCACTGATTTTAATGATTATCGGTCGTGAAATCCTCGATTCGAGGGGTAATCCCACTGTTGAAGTGGAGTGCTATCTTGATGACGGCTCCTTCGGTCGCGCAGCAGTGCCCTCGGGAGCATCAACCGGTGCATACGAGGCGTTGGAACTTCGTGACGGCGACAAAAAACGCTACAATGGCAAGGGTGTTTTAAAGGCGGTTGCGAATGTGAATGAGAAAATCGGCCCTGCGCTTGTGAAAGAGGGAATCCCCGCTACCGAGCAGAAAATGATCGATGAGTTTTTGCTGGAGCTGGACGGCTCGGACGGCAAGAAGAATCTAGGCGCTAATGCTATCCTGGGCGTCTCGCTGGCGGTCTGCAAAGCGGCGGCCGAGCTTTGTGGATTACCGCTTTATCGCTATATTGGAGGCGCCAATGCCAATATACTTCCTGTACCGATGATGAATATCTTAAATGGCGGCAAGCATGCCGACAACACAGTCGACCTTCAGGAATTCATGGTTATGCCGGTAGGCGCATCATCATTCAGGGAAGGCCTCAGATGGGGCTCGGAAATATTCCAGAGCCTGAAGAAGGTGCTGTCGTCCAAGGGCATGGCTACCTCGGTCGGCGATGAGGGCGGATTTGCCCCGAATCTCAAGACCAATCGTGAGGCACTGGAGGTAATCACCACTGCGGTCGAAAAAGCCGGTTACAAGCCCGGAGATCAGATTTTGTATGCTCTCGATCCGGCCGCCACGGAATTTTTCGATACGAAGACGAAGGTCTATGACCTTGCAGGTGAAGGACGGAAGCTTTCCTCGCCGGAAATGGTTGAGTTTTACTCCGATCTCTGCAAAGAATTCCCGATTATTTCAATCGAGGACGGTTTGGCCGAGGATGACTGGGACGGATTCGTGGAAATGACGAAAGTTCTTGGCGATAAAGTTCAGATTGTGGGCGATGACCTGTTCGTGACCAATCCAAAGCGTTTGATAACCGGCATTGAGAAGAAAGCCGCCAATTCGATTTTGATCAAACTGAATCAGATCGGCAGCCTTTCCGAGACTCTGGAGACTATCGAAATGGCACAGAAAAATAATCTCACGGCCGTAGTATCTCATAGAAGCGGTGAGACCGAGGACACGACAATCTCGGATGTTGTGGTGGCAACTCAGGCCGGGCAGATCAAAACCGGATCGCTTTGCAGGACCGACCGTATCTGTAAATATAATCAGCTTCTGAGAATCGAAGAGGAACTGAGCGATTCGGCACAATATGCCGGCAAAAATGCTTTCTACAATTTGAGTTTATGAGCAGAAAGAAAAAGAAAAAGTATCAGGGTGTGGATTTCGCGCCGGGAAATCTCATCCGGCGCCTTAAACTCGAGGGCACCAAAAAACGGCGTGGATTGATTAAAGCGCTGGTTCTGGTGGTTGCTGTGGTGGTGGCGGTAAAGCTGGCGGTAGGGCCGTTCGGTACTCTCGAACTGATACGCATGAATCAAAAAAAACGATTACTCGAGGATAAGATACAGATGCTTTCGGCTGACCTTACCAATCTGGAATGGCAGGTTCGTCAGTTATCCAATCCCTTGTATATAGAAAAGCTGGCCCGGGAAAAATACTGGATGATTAAGCCGGGCGAGATAATCATAAAACTTCCATCCGAACAGTACCGGCAAAATGACCCTTCATAGATCAGATGCAATAATCCTCAAGCGAGACCGCTCGGGAGAATCCTCTCTTATGCTGGAATTTTTCATGCAGAGTGAGGGACGTTCCACGCTTCTGGCCAAGGGCGCGCGCAAGCCGGGATCGTCAATGGTCGGCAAGCTGGAACCGTTCAGCGAGGTCGAACTCTTATACTACCGCAAAAATGACGAGAGTCTGGGGGTGATTTCGCAGGTTGAGCAGAAGCGTTCCAACAATGATCTTTCCGGCGATATCCGCAGGCTGAGCTATGCCTCGGCTGTGGTGGAAGCGCTAAAGAATATGATCTATCCGGGTGAAGAGCAGGAGAATATGTACAGGCTGGTTTCGGGCACATTCTATATGCTCAACTATGCCGCCCCCAAAAAGCTGGAATTCTTCTTTCTGGTCTTTCTGCTCAAATCACTCGATCTGATCGGCCTTTCGCCGCAGTTCGACCAGTGTGTTAAATCCGGCAAATCGATTGAAGAAGAAGAGGAAATCCTGTTCTCTGTAGAACAGGGAGGAGTTGTATCGAAAGATATGGCATCCTCGGAAAACAGCTATTTCAAGCTGGATCGCGGAATAGTTAATGCTATAAGAAAGGCGCGTGAATCCGATATCGACAAACTGAAGGGTCTGACCTTCACTGAAAAACAGAATGCTGTCATAAAGGATCTTTTGTTTTCATTTTTGAGTTATCACACTGACGGTAAGCCCAGTTTTAACTCGCTTAATTTTCTTTCGAAACTTGCAAACTATTGAACGGGAGGCCATGTGGCGAGAAAAGAATCAGGTCCAATGGAAAAGCTAATCAGCCTTTGCAAACGGCGCGGATATATATTCCCCTCATCCGAAATCTACGGCGGTCTGGAATCCTGCTGGGATTACGGGCCTCTGGGAGCGGAACTGAAACGGAATCTGAAGGACTTCTGGTGGAAGTCGATGACCATGAAACGTGATGATATCGAGGGTGTCGATGCATCGATTCTAATGCATCCCAAAGTATGGGAGGCCTCCGGGCATCTAACCTCGTTCACCGATCCGATGGTCGACTGCAAGACCTGCGGCACACGTTTCCGAGCCGACAGCCTGGAGACCGAGACCTGCCCCAAAAAGCCCTCCAAATCTCCGCTTGAATGCGGCGGTGAATTAACCGAGGCGCGTAATTTCAACCTGATGTTCAAGACCTTCATGGGGCCGGTTGAGGATCAATCGGCGGTTATCTATATGCGGCCGGAAACCGCACAGGGAATATATGTGAACTTTCATAATGTCCAGAAACCATCCCGCCAGAAAATACCCTTCGGGATTGCCCAGATCGGCAAGGCCTTCAGAAATGAGATCACGACCAAGAATTTTATCTTTCGCACGCGTGAATTCGAGCAGATGGAGATGCAGTACTTTATTCATCCTTCCGAAGACCAGAAATGGTTCGAGTACTGGCGCGATGAACGTTTGAAATTTTATCATGATCTTGGAATCAATCCCGACAAACTGCATCTGTCGGAGCACGGCCCCAACGATCTGGCGCATTATGCCAAACGGGCGGTGGATATCGAATATGAATTTCCGTTCGGCGTAAAAGAGCTTGAAGGTATTCACAACCGCACCGATTATGACCTCTCGCATCATCAGGAAACCAGCGGCAAGGATTTGCGTTACTATGATCAGCCTAATAATGAGCGCTATCTGCCCTATATTATCGAGACTTCGGCCGGATGTGACCGTACAATCCTGGTGATTTTGCTGGATGCCTACCATGAGGAGGAGGTCAAGGGCGAGAAGCGGGTTGTTTTGAAAATCAATCCGAAACTCGCACCTGTGAAAGTTGGTGTGTTTCCTCTGGTAAAAAAAGAAGGTATGCCGGAAATAGCATTGGATATATTCCACAATCTGAAAAAGCATTATAAGTGTTTTTATGATGACGGCGGTGCTGTCGGACGGCGTTACAGACGTCAGGATGAGGCCGGCACGCCGTATTGCATTACCGTAGACGGTCAGACCAAAGAAGACAACACCGTGACGGTGCGCGAACGCGACAGCATGGAGCAGACCAGGGTTAAAATCGATGCTGTGCTTGATGAGTTCAGAAACAAGCTTGATTTTTAGAAGATAAACATATTTTTGCCTTTTAAATCGGGGAGGAATGATGATAAGAGTTGTTGTTATACTTTTGCTGCTTTCAAGCCCGCTCATGGCCCAGGGGGTTTCTTTTGGCGTTCACGGCTGTGGATCATGGCTTAAGAGCGAATTCGAATCAGGCGGATTTTCTTATGAATCTGAGGATTATGAGACAATCTATGGAATCGGCGGGGACGTTATGTTTAAGCCGCCCATGTCGCCTTTGGGAATCGAAGCCGGTTTTACATATCTCTCAAAAAGCGAGACCGAGGATGATGTCGAATTCGAGACCAAGGGACATCCGTTATATGTTAACGGCAAATTCTATTTCAGCCCGCTGATGTATGTTGGCGCCGGAGTGAATTATACAATCTGGGATGTTTCGGTTGACGGTGAGGATTATGATATCGACGGCAAGATCGGATTTCAGGGAGGCGTCGGAGTAGAATTCGGCGCCGGGAATCTTAAGCTCTATGGCAGCGCCTTTTATTATATACAGAAGGGCGAAATGCAGGTCGACGACTTCCTCTT
>WJIM01000071.1 GCA_014730285.1 Candidatus Zixiibacteriota bacterium | reverse complement strand
CTGTTAGGCTGAATGCACCGGCTATATGTCTTGTAAGCTAAAATATGCTTCGATTATCGAGTGTCAAGCAAAAACAATTTATTGGTGTTTCGCGGCAAGCTGACCACATGCCGCTTTAATGTCGATACCTTTGGAGGCGCGCACCGTTACCGCTGGTGTCCGCGGGTAAAGATAGTCCCGGAATTTGAACAGATCATTCTCATTCGAGGGCTTAAATTCTCCAGGAAGTCCCTCGGAAGGATTATAATTGATCAGGTTGATCTTGCATGGTATACCGTCCACAAACTTCACCAGCTTTTTAGCCGAGGCAATTGTGTCCGTAATACCGGAGATCAGCAAATACTCGAATGTTACCCTTCTACCGGCCTGCGAAGTATGATAGATCAGGGCCTTTCTCAATTCATCCAGCGAATACTTTTTCGTTATTGGCATCAGCCTGCGGCGTACCTCGGGATCGGCCGAGTTCAACGATACCGCCAGCCTGACCTTGAGACCGTCATCGGTCATACGGTATATCCCCGGCACATGTCCCGCCGTGGAGAGAGTGATTTTGCTGTGACCGATTCCGAATGCCAGCACCGACATGATTGTTTCGATAGCGGCTTTGACATTATCATAATTCAGAAACGGCTCTCCCATACCCATGAAAACCAGATTAGTAATACGTTCCTCCGGCTTGAGCATCATCTGCACCAGCGCCAGTTGCGATAGTATCTCCCCCACCTCAAGGTTGCGCTTGAAACCAATCTGGGCGGTTTTGCAGAACTTGCAGCCAAGCGGACATCCGACCTGCGAGGACATACAAAGAGTCAAACGCGGATCGTCGGGGATTTTTACCGCCTCGATCAGGCTGCCGTCGAAAAGCTCAAACAGATATTTCACCGTCTGATCCTCGGAGACTTTGGCCTGAAGAACGCGAGGAAGTGCGATTGAATAATTCTCTTCAAGCTCAGCACGCAGCTTCTTGGAAAGGTTGGTCATCTGCCCGAAGTCGAAAACCTTCTTCTGGTACATCCATTGAAATATCTGCCGTCCGGAATATTTTTTGTATCCCAGCGACACCATCAGATCCTCAAGTTCCTGGTATGTCAGGCCGTAGAGATTGGTTTTATCAGACATATTATCTTTTCTTGAAATTGATCGTTAGGGGTACTCCCTCGAAGCCGAATTTATCCCGCAGACGGTTTTCGAGATAACGCTTGTATTCTTCCTTGAGGAATTTTGGATAATTGGAAAATATGATAAAGCGGGGCGGTGCAGTCTCGGCCTGGGTCATGTAGAACAGCTTGATATATTTTCCGCGCACCGCTGCGGGATGACGCTTGTTGAAAGCCTCTACCAGAAACTCGTTCAACACCGAGGTCTGTATTCGTTTGGTAAATTCAGCGTAAACATATTCCAGCCGCTCGAAGACGGTCTTGACACGTTTGCCGCCAACAGCGGACATAAACATCAAGGGCATATAACTCAGGGTCGGCAGTTTTTGCTTGAACTCGGCTTTGAACCGGGCGGCCGTGTTATCATCTTTTTCCACCAGATCCCATTTGTTCACGCAGATAATCATCGGCTTTCTGAAACGTGCGATCTCCTCGATGATCTGGATATCCTGCTTGACAAGACCTGTATGCCCCTCTATCAAAAGCGCGGACACATCCGCTCTTTCCAGAGCCTTGACCGTACGCAGGCTCATAAAAAATTCAAGGTTTTCCTTGATTCGCGATTTACGCCTGAGACCGGCTGTATCGATTAGAACATACTCCTTGCCGTTGGTCTTTATTTTCAGGTCGATGGCATCGCGGGTCGTGCCGGGGATATCGGTTACGATTTGACGCGCCTTGCCCGCCAAAAAGTTTACCATCGACGACTTCCCGACATTGGGTCGGCCGAGTATGGCGACCTTGAGAGCATCGGTTTCAGGCTCCGGTTCTCTTTGCGGCAGGCGCGCGATTACATCATCCAGAAAGTCTCCGTAGTTAAGGCCGTTAGTTGAAGACACACAAATCGGCTCCCCGAGGCCCAGCTTCATGAACTCATATTTTTCCGCAGCAATATTTTCATTGTCGGTTTTGTTGGCAATCAGGAGCACCGGACGTTTGCGTTTTAGTAGCAGACGCGCAATTTCGATATCGAGATCGGTCGGGCCGACCTTGGCATCAACCACGAACAGGATCAAATCCGCCTCCTCGATTGCCACCTCGGCCTGTTCTCGAACCATGGTCTCGATTACATCCACCGAGGAGGGTATAAATCCGCCGGTGTCGATCAGATTGAACTCCCGCCCGGACCATTCAGCGAGGCCGTAAATACGGTCACGGGTTACGCCGGGGATATCCTCGGTGATCGCCAGACGGTCGCCCAGGATACGGTTGAACATGGTCGACTTGCCCACATTGGGGCGGCCTATTATTGCTACCAGCGGCAGCGGCATTATGTCAGTCTCCTGAAAATCGGCATGAAGGTATTATACACAGAATAACATCCCGCTACCACAGGCAATTTCAACTTTTTTTCGAGTTCAGCGGGCGTCCAGTCGTCCAGAAATAACCCGTCATCATTGAGGCAGTTGGGCGGCAAGATCACAATATCGCCAAGGTTACCTGAACTCTTCAATTCACGATAAAAGTCTTTGCCTCCAAGCAGGCCGGAGACTGTTACAGATTTTCCCATTAAACGGTTTTCAACCGGTACTATTTCAAATTCAAGGTCTTCAACATCCCGCAGTTTTTCGGTGAGCACCTTTTCGAGCACAGGCGCGGCCAGCTTTCCGGTTGCTATCGTGGTCATCAGCTTCTTTTTTAGTTTCAGCCCTGGAAGTTTGCGTGAGGAGATAAGATCGCGAACCATCCCCACGCCGTTTTCGATCTGCGGAAAATCCTCATAATATTTTTTAGGCGGTATGGCATTGCCGGTCAGAAGAAAGAATTCATCGGCCGGAAAGAGAAAGCGCGTGCCAAGCTGATCTAAATATCGCTTCTGCAATCTATCACACTGTTCAAGAATTTCGCTTGCAATCTCAGGCGTGACCGGCTTTAGTTTGGGAAGATGCTCGCGATGTTCGGTCAGGCCGACCGGGACAATCGCCACTGATTGCAAATGCGGATAGAATGATGCCAGGTCGGAGACTGTCTTTGTCAGATGCTCTTTATCATTGATGCCGGGGCAGACTACAATTTGTGTATGCAGTTGGATTTCAGATTCGACCAGACGTTTTATCTGCGGCATCAGGGGATCGATATTCGGCTTGCCCAGCATATACTTCCGCAGCTCCTCGTCGGTCGTATGCACCGAGATATACAGTGGTGAAAGGCGCATCTCGATTATCCGCCGGAAGTCCTCCTCGCCCAGATTTGTCAAGGTGATGTAGTTGCCGTGAGTGAATGACAGGCGATAATCCTCGTCCTTGACGTAAAGCGATTTACGTAGACCTTTGGGAAGCTGATGGATAAAGCAGAAAACGCATTTATTTATACAGCGCTTGATCGGATCAGGTTCGAGCTCCAGTTGCAGGGGGCCGTTCTCATAGACATCATACTCGAACGACACGCGGCACCCGTCGGGCTTTTCGATTACGATCTCCAGCACCTCATCAGCCGAATGAAACTGATAATCGAGCAGGTCGTTAATTTCATGCCCGTTGATGGATATAAGTTTATCGCCTTTGTTTACTCCGGTTTCATCAATTAACGACCGATCTTTTATTTCTACTACCTTCTTCATAACTCAACCAATACAAAAAGCGCGAGACGGGGCTCGAACCCGCGACAGCCAGCTTGGGAAGCTGGGGCTCTACCAACTGAGCTACTCGCGCCTGATTAACGAATATCTAACATCAGCCGCATTCGGATGTCAAGCAAAATAATACGGATTCGGTGGGGTAATATGATGGAATGATTTGTGATGTTTGGGTGACCCAATCTTCAGATTGGGAAATTAATGTTAAAGAAAAGCCCAAGCTGAAGCTTGGAGCACCCCTGTTTTGAAAACATCATAAAATTATGATTTAAATGCCCATTCGGATTATCTGTTTTCTGCGGCTGCCAGAGCATCGCGCGCCTTCTGCTCTTTCTTCTTGCGGGCTTTCTCTTTGGCTTCGTAGGACTGTTTGTCGTAGGATGACGCCACTATGCTGTCGCTGTATAATTCGAAGATCATCGGTCCTCGCACAGTGTCGGATTCCTTGTACTGCTTGCCGATATGCACCTGCACTCCGGGAAAAACATCCTTCTCGGCAATCACCTTAGCATTCTTGAACTCCGCCATCTTTTTATCCAGTTCTTTTTTCTGTAAGCCGAGCTCCTCGAACTGGACCGGAAGACTCTCCTTGAACTCCTCCAGCTTTTTCATAACAGCCTGTTTCTGGGGCGGAAGCTTATTGTTCATGTGCAAACGGTAGAGATCGACCAGCGCGGCCTTGACCCGCTTCTCGTCTTCCTTTAGCCTCTCAATCTCCGAATGGACATTACGGTACTGCTCCATGAGCTTTGTATCATACGCAACCTTCAACACTGTGCTGGTACCGGCGTCGGCACCCAGCGTCATGCCCTTGATTAGCCTGCGAGCAGTCATACATCCCCCCACAACCTTGGCCTTTGAGCCGATCATCTCGATCCTGTCACGGGCATGAATTTTTGCGTTGACCGCCTCGCCGCCAATGGTGACATTGCCCCTGGAATTTATGGTCTGGTTGATAATATATTTCAGGGTGACATCACCCTCGGCATTGATACAACCGTCCCCCCTGCCGATGAAACCGCCCTTGACAATGACATTGCCCTTGCATTTTATCTCGGCATCCTCAACATTGCCGCTGACTTCCAGATTGCCGTTCACATCGACCTTGAAATCGGACTTAATATCCTTGCCAACCTTCAGCGATCCCCTGCAGGTTATATTTCCGGTTGAAAGATCAACGCTTCCGGAAATGGCAGTCACGGGCTGGATACTCACTATGCCGCCGGCGTATACGATTGTCCCGGCCTTTTCGGCCGAGAGTGTGAGACCGTCGGGAGAGATATCGGTATTTGCGCCTTTGGGCAGTTTCTTATCCTTGCCGGATTTAGCGGGTATCTCCTCGTTTTTGACGGATTTTCCGGGAGTGCCTTCGGTCGGGGGAATCTTCTTTACCAGAACCTGGCCGGGTTCGGCGTTCTGGAGAAAATCCATGTCACGGTAATCGATACGGCCGTCGCTGCCTTCTTTGGGCGCGACTTTTCTCTCCGGATCGAAGCAAAACTCGAATTCGGCGGATTTACCGATCTGGGGCGGAAGCCCTTCAGCAACCAAAACACGCTCATTAAAAAGCGTCTCTGAGGCAATTCTTTGAATCTCATCTTCTTTAAGACCGAAATCCACACCGGCAGCCTTAAGATTGGCGATAATTACTTCAGGGGTAAGTTCCTCGCCCTCGAATTTTTCCGAATCAATCCGAACATAGGCCTGCAACTCGTCATGAGACACGCTTATTTTAAATGCCTCATCGACTTTGGCCAGCTTCATGTCGTCTGTCACACGTACCATGGGTTTCCCCCGCTTTCTGCCCTTTTCCCGCTGATCGAAATCCTGCGGATGCCCCTTTTAAAATTTATGCCCTCGGTGACTCCTCTTTTGGACTCGAGGACTGTATTCTCCAATGCGCCCGCTCGACGACCATTACAATCTCGAAGCTTTTAAACGGTTTCGTGATATATTCATCCGCGCCGAGAAGCAAGGCGTCTCTGACAGTATAGGCATCTCCAAATGCCGTCATCACTATAACGCCGATGCGCGGATATTTCTCTTTGGCCTTTTTCAGAAGCTCAAAGCCATCCATTTCAGGCATTTTAACATCGGTAACTATCAGATCCACTCGTTCCCTGGATATTATATCCAGCGCTTCCCTGCCTGATGACGCCAGGAGTACATTGTATCCCTCCTTATCGAGGATTTTGAAGAGTAGTTTGCGAAGCATCTCCTCATCATCCACTACCAGTATAACAGCATCATCCATCTTCCAGCCTCCATACCAACAATATAAATATTCTAATGACCAGATTCGCTTCTGGCCGATATATACTTACTCCTAGAAATTCTGTTCAAATATTCCACGATCTGATCGATATCCATGTCCAGCCAGGCCGCATCGTCCGAATCATCGAAAATATGTACATCATTATTCTCACCGGAAGGGACACATCTTATGATTACTCCCTCCCCCTCGCGCAGAAGATCGAGGGAATCATGAAGCTGATATACATCCAGACCTACATAGGACAGCAATACCAGGATAACTTCGTATTCACTCACCGATTCCTCGATAGCTTTGGCCCATTGACTATTTACATCCTGGCCCGCTTGCAGAGCGCTGGAATGAGCTTTCATTTCATCAGCATGCTTCGAGAATACCGGAAAGGCGGCATAGGGAATAACATAGGCGCTGCCGCTTCTGATCTCCTCCTCCTCCTCAGACAATCTTACCATTCGAAGCGCAGAGGTTTTACTCCAGGCCTGGGTCAAAGGCTCGGAGAAATCTGACTCCATCTGCTGAAGAACTATAATCGGCAAATCGAATGATGGACGCAGACCGGAAAGAATATCGTTCACCAGAGGCGGTCCGCCCAAAGATGCTGCCAGAATGACGATCTTGTTATCCAATTGCAAATTCCCTTTCTTACCTTTCTAAACTTATATTATCGGCAGAACACGACTTAAGCTTAGATGTACAAATCGATTAAGCGACATATTTCGATCAAAGCAAAAACGGATCGGTAACTCGAGTTAAAACACCCCAAAGATTGTTGCCCCTCTTCTTAGCGCAATCCTTTATCCTTCATGAAATTGTCCGTTATGTTTTCAAGATAATCGTAAAGCTTTCTGAGATTTTCGTTTACCTTCTCATGGTCGACCTCCTCGGTCAGCCATGATTTCTGCGCGGTTTTCATGCCGATCTCTTCCAGGAATCTGGATAGAAACTGCACGGACTCCAGCGCCAGGGCCACGACCTCGGTCAGATCCTTTTTTATCTTGTCCTGGCGAATGTTGTAGGCCTGAAACTTGGCTGATGCCACCGCCAGATTCAGCGAAGTTAGACGGATTTCCTCCAGAAGGCTTACTATATTTTCCGGCACTTCCCGATTTTCGGGCTTTACTTGTTTAACTTTGCTTTCCATCAAATCTTCAGTAAATTCCTGATTTTCATTTTCAGTTCACTCAAATCGGCGGATTTGATAACATAGTCCTCGGCCAGCCAGGACTGAAAGTTGTTCTTGTACGAGTTATAGGCGGTGTTCAGGATTACCGGCAGGGCTTTGTTCTTTTTCTTCAATTCGGATAATGTTTCCAGGCCGTCCTTGCCGGACATCTTAACATCCAGGACCACTATATCAGGGGCCTCTTCGGATACACTCCGGATAGCCGCCTGGCCGGAGTCCGCCAGACTAACATCATAACCTTCAGAAGTAAGCTCCATGCTGTAGAGCTTTCTGAAGTTCTCCTCATCATCGACGATCAATACCCTTGGCATATCATCTCCTTGCATTAGGCCATTCCACGTAAATGCGTGTCCTCCCCTCGGCACTCGCTTCAATTCCCAGATTTCCGCCATTATATTTTATGGCTTCGACCGCCATACTCATCCTGAGTGCGACCTTCCCCGTACTTGGATTTGCGATCTCCGCCAGATAGTCGGTTTTTGGCGAATCCGGTGACTCTATCTCAAATACCGCCTTATGACTAGTATCGGCAGAATAAAAGCGGATATTAATTGAACAGGACTGCGACAGCCGTTCGGATATCATGGATATAATCGTATAATATGCGAATTTTATCTGGTCTACACGCCCCTCAACCGCAAAGCCTGACCTATCCTCCGGTTCATGGATTTTGATTCGGCGATTAACCTCTTTGGTGAGAACGATTTCGCGGGTTTCCCGGACAACGTCTAAGAGATAGAATTCGGTTTTTTCCTGGGCAAAAGATTTCGAGAAATCCAAAACCGTGTTCAATGCGCTCTCGAGACGAGAGCATTCATCAAAAATAATTTTTGCCTGTTCTTTTAGATTATCGGGCAAATCCTGCGATTTGCAGATCAGGGCGGCAAAACCGCCGATAATGGAGGCGGGATTCCTGAGTTCGTGAGCGATGTCGGAGGTGAGCTCGCTCCAGAGAGTTACCCTTTCGATCTTTAACAGCTCTTCCTGGGCGTTGCGCAGATTTATATTTGCCCTTTCCAGCTTCTTTAGATAATCCGAAAGGCTCTGGTACAGGCGGGTTCTTTCTATGGCAATCGCGGCCTGATTCGCAAAGACCTGCAACTGAGATAAATCGCTCTCCTTTATGGAGCGCCCGGTTATTAAATTATCCGCTGTTATTACCCCCAGCACATTATCCCCGGCTATCATTGGAACAGCAGCGAATTGATCCACCCCCATCACAGCACAGACCTCGCATTCGCTCATACATCCGCAATTATTAATGCTGATGATTCGAGGAGCTTTGTGTATTACGACTTCATTTAAAAGATGAGAT
>WJIM01000070.1 GCA_014730285.1 Candidatus Zixiibacteriota bacterium | reverse complement strand
TTTTATCGGGACATTTGCTTTAATATCTTCTTAACAAGTCATTGATTTTTTAATACATGGTTTTTGATGGCGAAACTATCTATCTTTTATTGAGTTAAAGAGGATTCTTTGTCCTGCCGAAGACTATACTGAAATGTAATTTCCGCAATTAGTAAGAGGAATTTAATAGCTTGAAAGTTGCGATCTTAGCAGGCGGTGTCGGATCTCGTCTCTCCGAGGAAACCGAACTGAAACCGAAGCCGATGGTTGAAATCGGGGGATACCCGATTTTATGGCATATCATGATGATATACTCGCATCATGGATTCAATGAATTCGTTATAGCTCTCGGCTACAAGGGGCAGGTAATCAAGAAGTATATTCTGGATTACTGCTCACTGCACAGCAACCTGACCGTGTTTACCAAAAACGGTATGGTGGATATTCATGACGGCGCGCAGCTCAACTGGAAAGTCGACCTGATCGATACCGGAATCAAGACCCAGACAGGCGGCAGGGTAAAACGTCTGGCGCGCTATCTGGAAAACGAGACCTTTATGCTCACATGGGGAGACGGCGTCTCGAATATCAATATCAAGGAATTGATGGAATTTCATAAATCACACGGCAAACTTGCTACTATCACCGCCGTGAGGCCGCCGGCTAGATTTGGACATTTGAGCTTTAATGGCGACAGAGTAGAGCAGTTTACCGAAAAACCTCAGACCGCCGAGGGATGGATTAACGGCGCTTTCTTCGTGCTGGAACCGAAGGTTCTGGATTATATCGATGATGACGGTACTCATTTCGAACGAGAACCGCTGGAGCGGCTGGCGGCAGACGGGCAGTTGATGGCATACAAACATACCGACTTCTGGCAGTGTATGGACACTCTTCGCGACAAGGTCAGGCTGGAAAAGCTGTGGGAGTCGGACAATCCTCCCTGGAAGATTTGGTGAGATCATGAAAGTACTGATTACCGGCCATAAAGGCTATATAGGCACAATTATGACTCCCATGCTCTTGAAACACGGGCATGAGCTTCACGGCATCGACAGCGATTTGTACCGTGAATGTACATTCGGAAATAACGGCCTGCCTCAAATCAGTGAGACCATAAAGGATGTTCGTGATATAGAGGTCGAGGACTTAAGGGGATTCGATGCGGTCATACATCTGGCGGCGCTCTCGAACGACCCGCTGGGCGATCTCAACCCTGAAATCACCCATGAGATTAATTATAAGGCTACCATCAGGACGGCGGAGATCGCCAAAAAAGCGGGCGTTAATAAATTCCTGTTTTCATCGTCCTGTTCCTATTACGGGGCCTCGGGCGAGAATCTTATCGATGAAAGCGCCAAATGTAATCCGGTTACACCCTACGGAGTGTCCAAGGTCGAATCGGAAAATGCCTTGAAGGAGCTTGCCGATGATAATTTCGCACCGACGTTTTTGCGTTCTGCTACGGCCTATGGTATGTCGCCGCGGCTAAGATTCGATCTTGTTTTGAACAATCTCGTGGCCTGGGCTGTCACCACCGGCAAGGTCTATCTCAAAAGCGACGGTTCACCCTGGAGGCCGATTGTGCATATAGCCGATATCTCGCGGGCCTTTATTTCGGTACTGCATGCGCCTCTCGATGAGGTCAGAAATATGGCCTTTAATGTCGGACTGTCGGACGAGAACTACCAGATCAGGGATCTGGCGGAAATAGTCAAGGAAACCGTTCCGGATTGCAAAGTTTCCTTTGCCACAGACGCCGGCCCGGATAAAAGATGTTACCGCGTCGATTGCAGCTTCCTGCCGAAAACGCTGCCTGAGTTTAAGCCGGAATGGAATGCCAGAAAGGGCGCCCATGAGTTATACGAGGCATACAGCAGATACGGGCTGGAACTGGAGGAGTTCGAAGGCGCGAAATACAAACGCATCGACCACATCAAGATGCTTATCGACAGCGGAAAACTCAGCCCCGATCTGCGCTGGCAGAAATAGCTCAAATTGCAATAATGGATAATTTCAAAATAGAAAATTCATGCCGTTCATGCGGCAACAGTAATCTTCAACCGGTCATATCCTTTGGCTGGACTCCTCTTGCAGATGGGCTCGTTAAAGAGGATGATCTGGAAAAACCGGAAATAACAGCCCCGCTTGATCTTGTATTCTGCCCGGAATGCACACTGGTTCAGATTACCGCGACAGTCGATCCGGAGATACTTTTCTGCCGGGATTATCCCTATTTTTCGTCAGTATCCAAATCGCTTCTGGCCCATTTTGCCAAGAGCGCGGAATATATCATGAAAACACATAAGCTCGGCTTAAACAGTCTGGTGGTGGAAGCTGCCAGTAATGACGGCTATATGCTTAAGAATTTTACTGCCCGGGGAATTCCTGTGCTGGGAATCGATCCGGCCGATGGTCCGGCTATAAAGGCCGAGGAATCCGGAGTGCCGACCTTAAATACATTTTTCACCGCCGATCTGGCAAAAAAACTGGCGGATGAAGGCAGGAAAGCGGATATCTTTCTGGCCAATAATGTCCTTGCGCATGTGCCCGATTTGAACGGCTTTGTGGATGGGATCAGTATTCTTCTAAAGGATGACGGCCTGGCTGTTATCGAATGTCCATACCTGGATGATCTGGTTCGAAACTGCGAATTCGACACCATATACCATCAGCATCTCTGCTATTTTTCCGTGACAGCTCTCGACCGCCTTTTCAGAAATCATAATCTCTACCTGAATGATATTAAGAAACTTGCTATTCACGGCGGATCGTTGAGACTTTTTATCGGCAAGACCGAAGATGTCTCGGAGCCGGTTAAGGAACTGCTGGGAGATGAGATCAAAAGCGGTATGGATAAGCTGGAATTTTATCGCAGTTTTGCGGAGCATGTGGAAAGAATAAAGTTGAAGCTTCTGGATATACTACACGAAATTAAAAATGACGGCAAAAGTATTGCCGCTTACGGCGCGGCGGCCAAGGCCGCAACTCTTTTGAATTATGTCGGTATCGATAAATCGCTGGTTGATTTTGTTGCCGATCTGAACACCTTCAAGCACGGCAAATATATGGGGCTTAATCATTTGCCCATAGTGCCGCCGGAAAAGCTGCTTGAGGAGATGCCCGATTATGTCCTGCTTTTGGCCTGGAATTTTGCCGAAGAGATTATGAATCAGCAGAGTGAATATACGGGGCGCGGGGGGAAGTTCATAATTCCGATACCGGAACCAAAAATCGTATAAATGACTTCAAATAAAGACATTAATCTTAATTCGGGAAAGTGTCCCTCATGCGGGAGTACCGGCCTGAAATCCTTTTACAAAGTTGATTCAGTTCCTGTACACAGTTGTGTTTTAAAAGACTCACAGGCAGAGGCGCTTGGCTTTCCCGAGGGCAGTATCGACCTGGGATTCTGCCCGGCCTGCGGATTTATCACCAACATGGCTTACGATATTAAGCATCGCGATTATTCCACCGGCTACGAGGATCAGCAGTCTTTTTCGTCAACATTCAACGCCTTCGCACGAGGTCTGGCTGAAAAATGGGTGAAGAAATACGAATTGCGCGACAAGAAGATCATTGAGATCGGCTGCGGAAAAGGCGATTTTCTAAGATTAATCTGTGAGATCGGGGACAATCATTGTATTGGTATAGATCCGGCCTTTGTAGAAGACCGGGTGGAATCGGCCGAAAATATTGTTTTTATCAAGGATTACTACTCCGAGAAATACAGCTATTTGAAGGGGGATATGATCTGCTGCCGCCATACCCTGGAACATATCGACCGGACAGCAGAATTCATCCGGACAATCCGAAAATCGATTGGGGATAAAACGGATACACTTGTCTTTTTCGAGATTCCCGATGCTATGCGGGTATTGAAGGAGCAGGCCTTCTGGGATATTTACTACGAGCACTGCTCATATTTCACGCCCGAATCGCTGGGAAGGCTGTTTCGGGCCGAAGGCTTCGAGATTCTTGATTTGTACACCGAATTCGACGATCAGTATCTTATAATCGAAACAAAAGCAAGCCCAGAGCCTGTCGATAAACCGCATCCGGCCGAGGAACCATCCTCCGAAACAGAAAAACAGGTCTTGAAATTCGAAGAAGATATAAAATCCCGGCTTGATTATTGGAGGGGATTTTTCAATACAGCTTTTGGTCAAGGCAAAAAGATTGCAATCTGGGGATCGGGCTCCAAATGTGTTGCCTTCATGACAACACTGGGATTGAAGGATCAGGTCGGGGCAATAGTTGACATAAATCCGCATCGTCACGCCAAATTTATACCATCTGTTGGAAAAGAAATTGTTGATCCTCAAATGCTTAAGGATTATCATCCTGATATAGTCGTAATCATGAATCCGATTTACCGAAATGAGATTGCCGGGGATTTGAAGGCTATGGGACTCGATCCCGAATTGACGGCAGTCTGAACCGATAGATTTACTTCGGAGAAAAGATGAATCAGTCTCCACTGGTCTCGGTCATTATACCGGCATACAACAGCGCTGAATGGATTGAGGAATGCCTTGAATCGGTCAAAAAACAGTCCTATCAGAATATCGAGGCTATTTTGGTGGATGACGGTTCGGAGGATAATACCTCGGAAAAGGCGGCCGCATTTGATCTGAACCTGACACTCATAAAGCAGGCTAACATGGGACGGGCAAAGGCGCGCAATGTGGGTATGGAGAAGGCCTCCGGCAAATATATAGCTTTCCTGGATGCCGATGATATGTTCACGCAAAAATCGGTTGAAAAAAAGGTCGAGTTTCTGGAGGATAACCCGGAAATCGGCTGGGTTTTTACCGATGCTGTCGAATTCGATGAGAATGGCAGTGAAAAGCTTTTTCTGGATCAATTTCCCTGGCTCGATATAGAAAAGGACCAGTTTATTCAGCTTTTGAATAAATGTTACCCGTTGACTTCCAGCGTGATGGCAAAATCCGAGCTTTTGAAAAAGCTGGGCGGTTTCAATCCGAAACTGCGTTATGCCGAGGATCTGGAGCTTTTTATGCGCATGTCGCTGATATCGAATGCGGGCATGATCAAAGAGCCCCTGACCCGGCGGCGCCTGCATCAGGCGCAGGCGGTCAAGAGCACATTCGACCGCTGGGACTCGCGGGTGAGGATATTTAGCAGTTTCGAACCTCAGATTGTATCCTTGAGTGAAGAACAGCAAAATGCACTCACAAAAGCCCTCAGCCATGCCTCTTTCAAGCTGGGTGAATATTACTGGGAGATATATGATTTCAGGAAATCGCGTCAATATTTCAAGCGCAGCCGTGGAAATTATGATTGGAATAAAAGCGCCGGACGATATATAGCTTTGTCATTTCTGCCGAAATTCATTATAAAGACTATGCGAAATTTAAAGAACCATTAAGATGCTATTTCTCCGGATAGAAAATAAAAATAGCGAACCATTCGCCAAACCGTCGAATGCGGTCTCGGCTGAATTCGGGGATTACCGAATTGCATATTTGAAGGATGCTCTTTACACATTTCATTCTGAAAAAGATTCGGGCATCCTTCTTGGCGAAGCTGAATGTTGTCTGGATGATGGAATTGTGGACGACCTCATGAATTCCGTTGCCAGACCGCAGCCGGTATTGATGTCACAGGGGCGGCACATTTTTGATTTCGCATATATTGACAAATCAAAATCCGAATTGATCTTATCCCTATCCGCCTACTGCTGCCGTCCGTTATATTATTTTATCGGGAAAGACCATATCATTGTCTCCACCCATATCAGTAAGTTGAAGGAATCGGGCGTTACGCTTGAGATGGAGAATAATGTCCTGCCTGAATTCGCGGTCTACCGCCATATAGTCCCTCCCCGCACTCTTTACAGGGGTGTCAGCAAGCTGACCGGCGGTGAAACGTTAAAAATCGATCTGCAAAGCATGCAGATTATCAAGCGCAAAACCTGGAGTTTTCATGACGGCCTCGATATCGAAGAAAGCGCCGATAAGCGGCTGGAAAAGATCGAGGACATGCTTCGGCAGGATCTCAAGGAATTGATCGGAAGCTTCAGGAAACCGGGAGTGCTTTTAAGCGGGGGACTCGATTCTACCTCGCTGGCCTCCATTGCCCGTGAAATAAAGGAGGATATCAATTCCTGCTCTTCATCATTTTCGTTTCTGAACAAAAATGATCGGGAGGATGACTATGCCCTGACAGCGTCACGTGAATTGAATATCGACCACAGCCTGTTTGCCGCCAGTCCGGAATCATACCTTATCTCGCTGGTCGAGGCTATCCATGCGGCCGAAGAACCGGTACATCATTTGCAGTCCGCTCTTCTGTATCTGCTGTATCAGAGATTAAAGCCGCTGGAAATCGATCTGCTGATATGCGGCGAAGGGGCGGACGGCATTTTCGGCAATGATGCTCATGTACGGGTTTTCAAGTATAAATCTCTTCTAAAATCGACACGAGCCTTCGGCGTCCAGCAGCTTTTCGGAAAGGTCGTGGGACGATCGCTGGAGAAGAATGAACGCTACGGCTTCTTTGCCTATGATTTCGGGAAAAACCTGAGATCGCACCGCCATTTCCTCTGGACCCTGGGGCAGTTTGCCGATATCGATCTGGTCAAAACCAGCCTTAACACCACATTCGAGAAGATACTCTCGAATAGAATCCGGTTGATGCGGGATTATCCCGAATATTCTCTTCTGGATATGATAACGATTATATCTCTTCTCTCGGAAGCATTCGAGAGCATGACAATATGGGGCAAACTGGCCGAGGCCAATAATATCGCCATTACATATCCCTATACGAATCCAGCAATCATACATCATGTTACGTCGCTGCCCTGGGAATTTAAATTGAAGGAATCGAAATATGTGATCCGCTCGCTTCTCAGAAGACGCGGCATATCGGGGAAAATCATAAACCGTCCCAAACTCAGTTTCGGATGTCCCTCACAGCATTGGGCTCTTCCGGGTAAACTCTTTCAGCCGCTTGTTGATATGGCCGCAGATATGTTTGACAGGGAGCTTTTGAGATCGCTTCAATCGAGTGAAATTAAACGGGCAATGCTTCTGTGGAATCTGGTAAATATTTACCTGTGGCACAGCATATTTATCAAAAACGTAAGTCCCGGGGATTTAAACTCGGAAATTCTCGACCGCCACAAAAAAGCGTCCAATAAGAAGTCGGGCTAATTATGTGAGATAGAGCGGGATGATTGTTTATCAGACTCCCGGCTTTCCTCTTCTGCCTTTGGGGGCTTATATGTGAGGTCCTTTAGAAGCTCGCCAAAATTCCATCGAATCCATTTTACAACCTGAAGCAGAGACATAAGTCTCGCTCCTAAT
>WJIM01000443.1 GCA_014730285.1 Candidatus Zixiibacteriota bacterium | reverse complement strand
GGCCTTTTTCGCATATTTTCCGAACGGTACCAGACGCTCCTTATTACCTTTGCCCTTCACCCGCAAAATGTCGATCTCCATGACCACATCGCCGATTTTCAGATTGCCCACCTCGGAAATCCTCAACCCACAGGCATACCACAATTCCAGAATCGCACGATCTCGTAAAGCCAGCGCATTATCGCCCTCGACCGATTCTATCAAGTTCTCGACCTCATCTCTGGACAAAACATCCGGCAATGCCCTCAGCAGTTTGGGTGACTCAAGTGAGGATGTGGGATCGGATTTTACATGCTTTTCGGCCAGCAGGAATTTATAAAGATGTTTTATGGCCGAAAGCCTGCGCGCGGCGCTGCGGGCAGAGATGCTGTTCTTGCGCAGACTGATTATATAATCCAGAACCTCTGCATCACCAGCCTGAGTAAGCGGGCACTCCGAACGCTGTCTCAGGAACTCGACATAATCGAAAAGATCGTGACGGTAGGCGGCAATCGTATTATCCGATAGATTCAGTTCCAGGTCTACATATCCCAGAAAATCCAGAAGCAAGCGTTTATTTTGGTCATGAGAAGTCATAATATTTATTATACGTTGATATGAAAGGAAATGAAATAGAAGACGAAATCAAATAAAACTTTATTCCTGAATATCATGCCCCGCTATCGCCAGCACCGCCAGTTGTATTTCACGCGCGCCCGCTTCCTTTAAAATCCGCGCCGCTTCAGAGGCTGTGGCGCCCGAAGTTGTCACATCATCAACCAGAATTATTCTTTTCTTCTCGAGATCGGCTTTCGGATTAATTTTGAATGCGCCGCGCATATTCTTCTTTCTCTGCTCTCGATTCAAGCCGGTTTGATCCTTTGTTCGGCGGATTCGAATGAGCACATCGAGGTCAATCAGAATATCCAGTTCATTTTGCAATTCTTCTGCGATATACACGCTCTGATTAAAACCGCGCTTGCGTTCGCGTAATGGATGCAGCGGCACCGGTATGATCATATCGATTTTCTTTTCCTGCAGGCGGTTTGCCATTAAATCAGCAAGCTTTCTCGACAAAAATCTTCCGGCCGGTATAATACCCTGGTATTTGAAGGAATGAATCAGCGGACGGAAGAAATCGTCATAGGATGAACAGGCCCAGGTTTTCGAAATGAGCCTGCTGCCTCCGCATGCAGGGCATTTATCGGTGCTGCTGTCCAGCGGTTTTTTGCACTTGAAGCAGTACGGATCGGAATAGAAATCCAGACTGCGCGAACACTTATCGCAAAGAAAGAACTTGTCGCCCTCATGCAATGAATCGCAGATCACGCATTGCGGTGGGTACACAAATCCCATCAGGCTGTTGTAAATATGCTCCGCAGTCGCACGGATTTTATTCATCCCCTCGCCTCACAGCTTGTTTGAAGATATGGATACGTTGACATATCCTGAATGTCTCGATATTCGTCATCACGAGGAGCAAGGGCTCCTAGCCTGAGCGACGTGGTGATCTCCACGGCTGTTCTTGAAGGAACGGGGAGATTCCCACGGTCGTCCTCGCTTTCAGCGGGACTCCTTCGGAATGACGTGTATCAATTTGAAATTCTATTTCGGTAATTATTCAACAAACCATCATGAATGTATTATTATATTATGGATAATCTGGGGATATTCAAGCCTTATCGGGAATTATTTTTTTGACGAGCCCATACTGCGGGTAACATCAATCACGCCCTTGACCTTCTTTATCTGATCGAGGATGCGATTTAAATGGGAAAGATTGCGCACTTCGGCGATAAACTCGCCACGCGCCAGGCCTTTGGAGGCGGAAATACTGCTGTTTTTCAAATTCGTCTCATCATCAGCAATCGAGTTTAAGATATCGCGCAGAATATTCTTTCTGTCTTCCATGATAAGATTGATCTTCACGATAAACTTGGACTGCTCGCTTATGTCCCAATCCAGATCGACAATCCTGGCTTTATCGATATTGGCACGCTGTATATTGGGGCAGTTGGCGCGATGAACAGTAACGCCTCGCCCTCGAGTTATAAATCCGATAACATCCTCACCCGGCACCGGCTGACAGCATTTGCCGAAATTAAACTGCAGGGATTTAATATCGTCTATCTTGATGCCTCCGCGCGAGCGTGAACGGTCGGTTATAATCTCCTCGATAGATTCCTTCGACTCCTCCAAAGTCTGCGGATAGAGTTTATTAACCACCGATATTGCGGAAACATCCCCCTGCCCGATACCCGCCAGGAAGCTATTGACATTTTTATAGGAAAGAGATTCGGCGCATTTGAGAATCTCTTTTACCGACGGATATGGCAGGCGCATCTTGCGCAGATGCCTCTCAAGCATCTCCTTGCCGAGTTGACGGTTTTTGTCGAAGTCCTGCTGCTTGATGAATTTCCTTATCTTCGAGCGCGCGCCCGAGGTGTTCACCATCTGCAGCCAGTCGCGGCTGGGCTGCTTGTTGGAGGCGGTCATGACCTCCACCTCATCCCCGCTCTTGAGCTCGGAATTTAAGGGCACCAGCTTGCCGTTAACCTTCACCCCGGCACAGCGTAGTCCCACCTCGGTATGTACTGCAAAGGCAAAGTCCAGCGCGGTCGAACCGGCCGGGAGATGTTTCAGTTCGCCCTTGGGGGTAAATACAAATACCTCATCATGATATAGATCGATTTTAAGGTATTCCAGAAACTCCGCCGGATTGGTCATATCCTTCTGCCAGTCCAGAACCTCGCGCAGCCAGTTAAGCCGTTTATCGGCCTCGCCGATACCTTTTGATCCCTCTTTATAAAGCCAGTGCGAGGCGATTCCGTACTCAGCACGCATATGCATTTCTTTCGTGCGTATCTGAAATTCGACCACATGCCCATCCGGGCCGATCACATTCGTGTGAAGCGACTGATAACCGTTCTGCTTGGGCTTGGCGATATAATCGTCAAAGCCTCCCACCGGGACATAGAGCATATGCACAACGCCGAGAGCATGATAGCACTGAGCGACAGTATCTACGATTATCCTTATGGCAAAGAGATCATAAATTTCCTCGAATGATCTTTCCTTGCGCTCCATTTTGCGATGTATTGAGTCGATGCTTTTCGCACGGCCGTAAACATCAGCCTTGACATTATTGGCCTTCAGCTCCTTCTGCATAGGCTCGAGCACACCTTTGACATACGACTCCCTCGCCTGCAAAGTGTTATCGAGACGGCCTTTGATATATTCGAATTCCTCCGGATGCATATATTTCAGCGACAAATCCTCGAGTTCCCGCTTTATTAATGCCATCCCCAGGCGGTGTGCTATCGGGGCGAATACCTCGTACGTTTCTTTGGCATTTTTTATCTGGCGTTTCTCAGAGAGGAATTCGAGTGTGCGCATATTATGCAGACGGTCGGCCAGCTTGATTAAGATGACACGGATGTCCTTTGCCATCGAAAGAAGCATCTTGCGGAAATATTCGGCCTTGGTCTCGATCGAGGTCTTGGCCTGATAGGTGGAAATCCGGCTGACACCATCGACCAGTTCCGCGATCTCATCCCCGAAATCTCTACGCAAATCGTTAACCGTGACCTCGGTATCCTCCACTACATCATGCAGAAGCCCTGCCGCAATCGTGGTCGAATCCATCTTCTGGGCCGCCAGAATCAGGGCCACATTTATGGAATGCGTAAAATACTTCTCGCCGGAAGCGCGCATCTGATCCTTGTGTGCCCGGTCGGCATATTCGAACGCCTTGCGCAGCAGATCGTCGTGGACCGAGCCATTCACCTTCCTGGCTTCTTCTACAAAGCTGTCCACGGCCATGTATTTGTAATTTTCCTGGGGCGGCCTCTGGCCGATCATATCAATTCTTCTCCATAAGCTTTCCGTAAAGCTCCAAATGCTGTCCGCTTATATTATTTATATCGTATTTCCGCAGACTATTATAGAACTCTTTTCTGATTTTGTTCCCCAGCTCACCGTTGCGGGATACAGTAAGAATGATTTCCGATAGTCCTCTTAAGTCGGATCTATCGAACAGGAAACCATTTCTTTTATCGGTGATAATACTCTCTATGGCCGGGATTTTAGTGCCTGCAATTGCAGCGCCGCAGGCACCCGCCTCCAAAAGCGATGATCCCAAACCCTCAGATTTCGAGGCCAGAATATATAAATCCAGGCTACGGTAAAATTCCGGCATATCATCGACAAATCCAGGGAACTCAACTCTATCATTTAAACCCAGTTTTTCCGCCTGTAGTTCGAGCGATTCACGATACTCTCCCTCACCGGCAATCCTGAAGACAAACTCCCCGAGCTGATCCTTGGTTTTCGCAAGCGCAAGCAGAATAAGATCCGCGCCCTTATCTTTTTCCAGAGCGCCTGCGGTACCGACACGAAATATCTCCGATTCTTCGCGTCCGCCCGGATTAAAAAGATCATAATCGACTGAACTGGGGATCACATTAATCTTCGAGGGTGGAATGCCTTTTTTCAGAAGAATATCAGAGACCTTCCGACTGAGCGCCACATAAGCATTCACTTTGCGCGAATTGTACTTCAATCGCTTCGAGAGGGAGCCGGATTTATCGAACGCCGTTCGTACGGTCACCACCATTTTTAATTCCGGATACTTTCTTTTCACGATCAGCCCCAGGGTATGGCTGTGGGAATCGGAGGCATGGAATATTTCCGCGCCCATATTCTTCAATTCGCGAGCCAGCTTGCGCCCTTCAAAAAGGATGCTAAGTATGCTGTAGCGCGAGGGTATCACCTCGATGCCATTCAGCTCGCAGCGTTTCAGAAGTTCACCGCGGTTCTGGCAAATAACCACGACCTCCTGGCCGCTGTATTGAAATGCACGGGCGAGATTGAGGGTCTGGCGCTGCCCGCCCCTGAATCCGCGACCGAGATCGCACAAGGCTATTTTGTATTTAGTTT
>WJIM01000069.1 GCA_014730285.1 Candidatus Zixiibacteriota bacterium | reverse complement strand
TATATAATCTTGTATCGTAAGAAATAAAAAGGCATGCATGTATGCATGCCTTTTTATCTAAGCTCTTCGCTTTTGCTAATCTTTTATCGAAACCACAATATCGCTTTCCTGAAATCCCGAACCTGAGACCGGCACTACTGTGGTAATACCCTCATCAACTTCGGTGGCCTCGACCACGCCGATATCATCATAGAGGATCTTAAGCACTTCGCCGGTCTTGGGATGCTTGACTTCTTTTTTGAAGCGTTTGACCTCGAATTTCATCCCCGGCTTGATACCGATCTCCTTTCCTGCATCTATGAACATGAGGTCATCGGCCACGATCAGTATTCCCGACCAGGCCTCCGAGCCGGCCTGCTTGTCGAGTTTTTCAACAATCTGATTGATGACCTTGCGTGTAGCTTTGCCGACGACATGATCGTCAAATGTATTGACATCACCGAAAGTGAATTTATCCGTTGCCAGCCCCAGTGACCTCGATTTCTCCTCCGCTGCCACTGCCTCGGCGGTGATTACCTCGCCGGTGCCGATATGAATTATTCTGAGATCAACTCCGACCCGGCCGTTATACTCAGTCAGGCTTCCGCCCTTGAGAAACGAACCGGAAATACTTCCCCCTATCTCCTTTTCTTTGTAGCCGAATTCGGTTATGGCCGCTTTTATCAGATAATCGCCTATTTGCAGCTTTTTCGAGGCTTCCACGCCAGGGTTGGCGAGATCTGATTCGGAAAGCCCTTTCTCATTCAGAATTTCATCCAACGCGGCACGTTCGTATACTTTAAATTTGCCCGATTTAACAAGAGCCGTAATCAGCATGTCGGCCATGCCCTGTCCGGGCGGGACACCGTGGTACCAGTTATGGGATGATTTGTCCTCGAAACTACCCACAATCACTCGCTTCTTTATCCCCACACCATCATCGGCGGTAAGGCCGGATGTGATGAAAAAAAAGGCGAGCAGCATCACTGTTATTCCCGCAAACCGAAAAGTCCTCAAATCCTTTAGCATTTCTCCTCCTTTATTTATAATGCAGGTTATTCCATTCAGATTTCAAATTCTCATAATACCTGTAAGAAACAGGAATTCAAGCCGGATTGATTTTGCTCTATTCTCAGGATCAGTAATAATTAAAAAAAGTTGAAGATTAAAACAAGCATTTACTTGGAAATATCTGTGTTTGAATCCTTTCATCTAAAAGTCATTTCCACTATTAATCGAATATGGATTTGATCCAGGTCAAGGAATTTTCTTGTTTGTTGACCGAGATTTATAAAAACCGTATATTGGAGCTTTTGATGGCATTTGATTTTTTCCAAAAAGCGAGGGCATTTATTTTGAGAAATTTTCCGAAGGATTATATCCAATAAATATATCGGGAGGAGTAAGAGGTGAAAAATATTATTATCGTATCCGCTTTAATATGCATCTTTATATTCAGTATCAGCCAGGCGGTCGATCCTGAGGTGGCCGGGAAGTGCATGACCTGTCATAAAGAAAAATCGCCGGGGCTTTATAAGCAATGGTATACCTCAGCCCACGGCATCCACAAGGTCGTTTGTCTGGACTGCCATGGCGCCAAACAAGGTGAGCCGGATGCATACATGCATGAGGGAGCATTGATCGCAACGCTGGTTACGCCAAAAGATTGCGGCAAATGTCATCAGAAGGAAACCGAGGAGGTCAGCACCTCATATCATGCCACTGCCGGCCTGATTCTGGAATCGAATGATGCGTATCTTGCGCATGTTGCCGCAGGTCATCCGGTCGCGATTTTGGGCTGTGAGAGTTGTCATGGCGCCAAGGTGAAGATTGATGAGGATGAATACAATAAGCTTTCAAAAGAGAGCTGGCCTAATTCCGGTATCGGCAGGTTGAATCCGGATGGCTCCAGGGGATCCTGCAACGCCTGCCATACGAGGCATGCCTTCTCGAAGGCCCAGGCGCGTCAGCCGGAAGCCTGCTCCAAGTGCCATCTGGGGCCGGATCATCCCCAGAAAGAGGTCTATGAGGAATCGAAACACGGCAATACATATTATACCAATGTCGAGAAGATGAATCTCGAGTCGGATAAGTGGGTGGTGGGTGAGGACTACTATGTTGCCCCGACCTGCGCCACCTGTCATATGTCCGCGACCACGAATCAGGAGTTAAGTCATGATGTCGGCTTACGCATAAGCTGGACTTTGCGTCCGCCGATCTCAAAGAAGAAGGACAATTGGCAGACCAAGCGCGCCAGTATGAAAGATGTCTGCAAGTCCTGCCACGGCTCGGCTTTTGCCGACGGGCATTATTACCAGTTCGATGCGGTTGTCAGGTTGTATAACGACAAATTTATAGTACCCGCCAAAGCTATACTTGATATGGTACATGAGAAGGAATTGACCGAGCATCCCGCCAGTTTCGCCAATGAGATCGAATGGGTTTACTGGGAGCTCTGGCATCATGAGGGACGTCGCGCACGTCACGGCGCGGCTATGATGGGGCCGGATTATACCTGGTGGCACGGTATGTATGAGGTCGCCAAGCACTTCTACTTCAAGATGCTTCCGGAGGCCAGGAAATTCGATGATCCCGAGATAAATGCCTTTATCGACAGCCTGATTGCAAACGATCCCATGCACTCATGGCTTACAGTCGAGACCAGTGAGTTGACGGAAAGAATTCAGTCTGGTGAGATGCAGGAGATTTATGAGGGATACTTCGAAGAGAAATAGAGGCCGGCCTTGTTTAGAAGATATAAAAGTTTCATCCGCGGTGTTTCATTAAACAAAATCGGCCTGGCAGGGGTTGTTCTGACCACCTCCTCCTTTGTCACTTTCGTAATACTCGAGCTGGTTCGGATCCTGGGATTTATTACCAATGCCTATGTCGGGCTGGTCAATTATATGGTCTTTCCGGCTATCTTTATTATCGGATTGATCCTGATTCCAATCGGCTGGCGCAGGCGCAAGAAGCAGACCGGTAAATCAACCAAGGAGCTTCTGCAGGAGCAGTTCGAAAAGGAAGAGACCGAGGGAAAGTTTCTGGGCTCGCGAATATTCAGGACGATAGCTATCTTTACCATCGTAAATGTAGCTTTTCTGAGTGTGCTTTCCAGCCGCATGCTGCATTTTATGGATGAGCCGCATTTCTGCGGCACCGCCTGCCATACGGTTATGAATCCGGAATGGGTGACCTATCAGGCCTCCCCGCATGCACGTGTTAAATGTGTGGAATGTCATGTGGGCGAGGGGGTGGATGCTTTGGTGGATGCCAAGCTAAACGGTCTCTGGCAGATTATCTCGCTTACCTTCAGCCTTTATGAGCAGCCGATCCCGACACCTGTGCATCAGCTTCGACCGGCACGTGAAACCTGCGAAAAATGTCACTGGCCGGATAAATTCTACGGCCAGAGGCTCAAGACAATCGTCAACTATAAGAAGGACAGTCTCTCTACGCCGGAGTTTACGACTTTAAGCCTTAAGATAGATGTGGGCGAGAGAGATGTGCGCAGGGGAATCCACTGGCATATCGCGGAGGAGAATGAAATCCGGTATGCTTCTGTTGATGATGAACGCGAGGAGATGATCTGGGTGGATGTCAGGCAGCCCGACGGCTCATTCAAACGTTATCAGAATATCGAATTGGTTAAGGAGCATGAGGATGAGTTCGAGAGCGTGAGAGTTCTGGACTGCGTCGACTGCCATAACCGCGCCACCCATATATACGAACAGCCTGAAAAAGCACTTAACGAGAGAATCAGAAAAGGACTGATAAACCGTTCAATACCGTTTATAAAAAATGTCGGACTGGGTGCAATCCTGCCCATTTATAATGATACCGCTCAGGCCAGGGAAGAGATAGCCAACCATGTGCGCGGATTCTATCAGCGGAGATATCCCGAGATACTCCGCCAGAACTTTGCGGAGATAGATTCGGCCATTGCGGTTCTGCAAAGCATATATGCGCGCAATATTCATCCTTATATGAAGATAAGATGGAACAGTTATCCCAGCCATATCGGACACCGGGGAGACGGCGGATGTTTCCGCTGCCATAATCCCAATCTGGTCGACGCCGAGGGCGTTGGTATTTCCGATGACTGCACACTTTGTCATTCGATTGCGGCTTATGATGGTAACGATCCGTATGAGTACCTGGAACCGGTAGACACATCCAGCCAGGATTATATAATCCATCAGTACTTAAAAAACGAGTTCCTGAAATCGGCCAACAAGTAGAATAGGCATAAATAAAAAAGGCAGTCAGAAATGACTGCCTTTTTTAGCTCAAAGATTTATTTCATCTTAGTTCCTGCGTCTGCGGATAATTCCGGCGCCTGCAAGACCCAGACCCAGAAGCAGCATGGTTGTCGGTTCCGGAACTGCGGTTATGCCAACGACCATATCGTTATGGTCCTGATTGCCGTTGGTGACATGATCGTCATCTATAAACAGCAGGGCGTCCCACATTCCGGTGAACTCCAGACCATCGAATTCATAGTTATGAACCGCTCCGCCAAGACCGTCATAGCCGCGGAACCACTGGTAATCCGAACCCGGGGGATCGGGCAATGTCAATGAACGCTGTGAAAACAGCATTACATCGTCGCCATTAAAGGCCCCATCGTCATCCAGATCGTTAAACAGGTACAGGCCAACCTGTGAAGACATCCCGAAATCAACGACCTTACTGGTTCCAACACCATCATTGTCGTCGAAAATGCTTGTAGTCATGTTACCCACGCCAAGATCGGTGTAATAGCCGAATGTGTTTCTGTCGGCATGCGGAGTTTCTTCATATAAAAGATCAAACTTTACCATCTGATTTAGAGGGGTTAAAGTCAGATCATCATTGGGACCCTGTGCCGGAGTCTGCATAACCCCATCGGCATAAAGATCCGGAAGCGCCATTGCAGAGCTCGACATTAGTCCGATCGATAAAACGATTGCAAGCATCAGCTTCAATCTCATTGTAAAAAATCCTCCTTTTGCGAGTCATCGATTATTTATCGTACGTCCGCTTATTACAACAAACATCATGCCAATAACGCTTATATTGTTGTAATACATAATCTTACGAAG
>WJIM01000442.1 GCA_014730285.1 Candidatus Zixiibacteriota bacterium | reverse complement strand
TTATCATAATCGAGGAAATGCTGCCAGAGAGTTGTGAACTCCTCGATGCCGTCTTTGGTTTTTTTGAGCTTGTTGTCTTTGCCAACCTCGGCAAGCCTGGCGGCCAGACGCTTTTCCCCATGCTCGAACCATCGAAATTCAAGATAGTCGGTCAGAATAAGATTGCCGAGACTTTCCGTATAACGCTTCAACTGCTGCCCATCGTGAGTTTTCGGCTTTTTCAGGCGGGCATCCTTCTCGATAGCATCCAGCGATTTTCCGATATCCTTGGCCTCGATGTGTCCAACCGGAATTGCGCCCTTTGTGATATTGTAATCAGGCGCCCCGCATTTATAACGTTTAGGCTCGTTGGTGACGGTAATTTTGCCATTGAGCTCTTCCAGCAGTTTTTGAAGTATATGCCGGTATGTGTGTTCGGTTGCATCGCCCTTTTTCAGGTACTTCTCGATGCCTTTTAAATATGCGGTTATCTCTTTCATGGACAAGACATATTATAATGATGTTGAGAGAAATGACAAGTAACTTTTAATCAATAGATTCAATAAATATTAGCATAGCAGGGTGATAGTCTGTGACAGGAATGGATTGCTGCCATCGCAGAAAGAGCGATTGGCTGAAAATGTGCTGTCGGGTTCCCTAACCCGACAGAATTGCGTCAGGTTGGGGAACCTGGCGCCCACATGATTGAACATGCTCTATTTTTTTTATCGGACATAGCAGGATGATCGTCTGAACCCATATTTTCATGCAGGGTACAGCGAGGTGCTGTCATTCTGAGGAAACGCAGTGACCGAAGGATCTTAAACGCATCAAACAGATTCTTCGCTTCGCTCAGAATGACATTTCTTTACCGCAAATATTTTACAATCCCGCCAGCAACTCCGCCGCCTTTCTCTCATAATCCAGCACCTGACCAAGCGGTGTCTTCAAATCCGGAATGTTGCCCTTCTTGAGCTCCTTTACGATGTCCTGATATATTTCCACCACCTCGGAATAAAGTTTATAGGCCTCGAGCAATTTCTTATGCGGACGGTACAAATTGGCCTCGCTCAAAAAGTCGCGGTACATCAGCCGTCCCAATGCGCCCCCGGTGCCGGCTTTTTCGATCTGGATCAGAAGGTACTCGGAATTGGTGAACCTGTCGGCATTGGAGGCAAACTTTTCAAGAGAGGTCAGGCCGTTGCCATTGGGAGAGTTTATCATCTGCCGGGCGTTGCGTCTGATAATAGCCCAAAGATTATCCAGAATTGGAAGATCCTTCTCGGGCTTGTTGATAAAAAGCTGAAGATTCCCCGGCGGCTTGGGACCGTACTCCGAGGTACGTCCCTTCTTGAAATTCTCGATCGAGGTCTTCTTGATGCTTCGATAGCCGGTATCGGCAACATAAACATGTTCATCATCGATCGCGACCGGTATAATCCGATGTCCGGAGAAATGAAACTTGCTTTTAAAATAGTCCAGATAAAACAGATCGATCTTGATAATTACCGGTATATCCGAAAGAATTTTGCCGACCATGGCCTTGTGCGCCGCCTCGGGATTTTCCTTGCGCAGTTCAAAAAGCTCGAGATCCATATTGCGGCAGAAGCGTCCGATCATATTGGAGGAGTTGCCGCCGATAAACGGATTCGGAAAGCCGGGCAGCTCGACATAGTAGAATCCCAGCCCTCCGGCAAGGCCCAGGATCAGTTCCTCGGAGAGAAGTATATGATAGTAGTTGAGTATATTTCTGAGGGCGGTGGTAACGCAATTTTTTCCGGGGATATGATGAAAGTCTTTGATTTTGTAATACATCCGAGTCCGACACTCCGCCTATGGTTCCCTTCTTGGGAATTTATGTATACATATTGCTGCGATCATTTGCTATTATAGCAAATCTGCTCTCAGATACCAAGTTCTTTGCGCATTGGAGCTCACAGGAAACGGTTGAATGTTTTGTGTTTCATGGAGTTATTCAAAGACACAGATATGCTCTTAACAAAAATCTAAAATAGCTTTTGTATTCCTTGACAGGCCTATAATAAAGGTTTATATTTGCACGTTCGATGCGGGGTGGAGCAGTCTGGTAGCTCGTCGGGCTCATAACCCGAAGGTCGCTGGTTCAAATCCAGCCCCCGCTACCAAATTTAAGCCTCTGAGGTTGAAGAACTTCGGAGGTTTCGTTTTTTGCGGAATTTCCTTCGAATACCGGATTTTCTAACAGTTTTCTAACAGATTTTCCAAAAACTGTTTTGTCTAATCTCCGGGCAGCATCATTATCAAGGTTCGGCATTAAATGTCCATAGCGATCAAGTGTCGTGGTTGCCGACGCATGACCAAGCTGTGACTGGATGAATTTAATGTTCTCACCCTGAGAAATCAGTAATGATGCATAAGTATGCCGGAGATCGTGGAAGCGTATCCGGCGTAAGCCTGCTCTGTCCAGGGCGGGATGAAATTCCCGCTTAATCAGGTTTTCGGGATCGAGAGGTAAACCGTTCGCATTGGAAAAAACCAATTCTTGTTCAGACGGTTTTCCAGACAAACGATACTGTTCAAG
>WJIM01000441.1 GCA_014730285.1 Candidatus Zixiibacteriota bacterium | reverse complement strand
CCCAGCCGGATGAAGATCCGGTGATCCCATGGCCCTGATTACTTCCATGAGGATTGTATGTGGTTGTAATATTGCCCTCGATCGAGGCGAACTGGCCTTCGTCAGCCGAGACCTCAACATAAGCATAATCCCAGTCGTTTTCGATATCATACCAGGTATAAAATTTGAGAGAGTCACCTGATTCAACGGCAAACGGGAATTCGTACTGTACATAATAATAAATCGAATTATCCGCGCCTGAAAAGAAACTGTAAAGTCCGGAATATGACCGGGCGGCAGATTTCGTGAATCCATTGTTCTCACAGTAATCGAAGTTTTCCGCCTGATCCGTTATTTCCTGCTGTCCTGTCAGTTCTACCAGCTCATATTCAACCGCGGGATTGAGAGTATCCTCATGTGTCCAGAAGACCTCGATGTCCTGTCCCTCATCAATGCTGTCGGGAGCTGCTATCACAGGAGCAACCGGAGCACGAAGCTGATAGATGCTATCTGCAATTCCGGTCAAAAACATGAGCGGCATATAGTTTTCATTAACCAGCTCGGGGATGTCCGAAACATTTGGCCAGAAACCGTCCCAGTAGTCACCCACCTCGAAGGTAAATGCAAAGGTCTTATTCTTAAGTGTCTGCTCACCGTAAATCCAGTCATCGGTCACACCATTGGCCACATAAAGGCCCCAGGCCGGGGTTGCTTCATATCCGTTCCAGGTGGCCATACTGTCGCCTATGAACTGGAAAATATCATTATCCTCTGTATAGTACTGGTCAAATCCCCAGGGCCAGAGAATCAGGTCGGAGTACGAATGGAAATAGATCGAAATTATGAAATTCCTTTCGATATGAAAGTCGCGCATATTCTGGGTTTCCGGTTCTGAGAATCCCATCGTGCCGCGGTAGGTTTCATCCGATGGCGTGGGAGAGGAGCCTTCATTATCGTAGCCCCATTCATAGGCCCAGTTGCGATTCAAGTCAACACCGTATGAGCCGTCGAAGTTATGACGGCGATTTTTGCGCCACATTCCTCCGCCCAGCGGATCACTTACTTCGTTATAATAGTAGCCATCCGGATTAACACAGAAACAGAACCAGATTTCACGATTATCAACAAGGTCCTGGATTTCTGGATCAGTGGCATATTTCTGGGTCAGAGAATCGGCGAAGTTGAATAGCACCATTGGAGTGATAACTTCACGGGCATGGATAGCGGCGGTGTAGAGAATCTCAGGCTCATCCTCATCGAGATTCGGATTATCGGAGATTTTTATCGCCCACATATCGCGGCCCTCGATCGTTTGACCGAGATTGTACTTATCCGATACTATGTTCGGGAAGTTATCAACCAGTGAATCGGTTTTGGCATTGATCTCGGAGAGGGTCATAAAACCGCCCATATCCTTGGGCGCCAGACGCGAGCGGTAGAATGCCTTGAGATCCTCATGCACGATTTCCGTTCTGAAATTTAGCCCCTGCAGTTCCTCCAATTCCTCGGCATCAGTTACGATCTCAACATAATTGTCCTGGCGGTAGACAATATCGAGATGCAGGCTCTTGAGCTCCAGAAACTGATCCTTGGAGTCGATATAAACCCTGACCTGCATAGTGGTTGATTCGGCCAGGCAAACGGATGAAGTCAGAAATAAGGTTAGAAGTAAGAATATTAGCGGAAATTTCTTCATTATAGGTCCTCCTATGAAGGCTCGCAGGAAAGTAGGTTGATTCCAGTTGTTTTACCTAATATACGATTAAAGACGAATTTTGCAAGCTTAAGATGATGGTACTTGAGCGGCCTGATAAGGCATGGCAGGTTTATCGCTTTCCAGATAATCTGCGGCGATCTCAACGCGGAATACACAGCCATTTTCTTGTCCCGTATCTATTTCAACGCTGCCCCCCATACTGCTTACAAGCTTTTTAACAATAGAGAGACCCAATCCGGTTCCATCATCTTTTGTCGTAAAGAAGGGTGAGAAGACCTTAATGCGGTTTTCCTCGGGGATTCCCGATCCGCTGTCCTCGATTTCTATCGTGACTGAATTCCGGGCAGCGTTATGAAGAATACTGAAATATACCAATCCCTTTTCGGGCGAAGCTTCTATGGCATTTTTCAGGAGGTTTGTCATAATCTGGTCGACTGCGGTTCTATCGCAAATCAGATCGGGCAGGGATTCCGAAAATTTATCAACTATCGAAACCTGCTTTTTGTCGGCCAGAGGCTCGAGCTTGCCAATTACCGAATTTCCCATCTCGGCCGGAGAGAGAGGTTCGGGGGTTAATGCTGCCGGTTTGGCGAATGACAAAAAGCGCTTCAGCATGGTCTCGCAGTTCTCGGATTCTACGGCGATCGATAAGGCTATCTCCCGCACCTGCTTTTTATCATCAACGCCTTTTTTCAGGATTTTGCTATAGCCTACGATTGCCATCATAGCATTACGCATCTCATGCGCCAGTCCTGCGCTCATCTCCCCTACCGCTGCCATCTTCTCCTTGAATGCGATTTCGGTTTGCAGCCTGCGCACCTCGGTTAAATCTGCCAGCAGAAGAATTGCCCCTACCAGCCTGCCCTTGTGGTCATAAACCGGCGATCCGGAAATTCCCAGTACCTTTTCCTTGCCGTCCGATCTGACATGCTTCTGTTCCAGCCTTTCGGCGGGCGCCTTATTCTCCAGGATACCGTCCAGAATTTTCACCAATGGTTTCATGGCAGCGAAGGTTTCCCGGTAGGAATTCCTCTCGATTTCGTCTTCGTCCAGCCCGAGGATATTTCGGGCCGAGCGGTTGAGATGTATCACACGTCCCTCGTTATCCACACCGATTAATCCCGAGAGCATGCTTTCCAGAATATATTGATTGAATTTTTCCAGACGGTCGGCGCGTTTTTGGGAATTATTATATAGCTCTTGTAGTCTTTCTTCCTTTTCCTCCAGACTCACAATCGTGGCCTTGAAAGTCTCTACTATCTCTTCCACCGATTCACCGCTGGCCCTGTTTTCGTCTTTAACCTTGCGCGCCTCATCAGCAATTCTCTTAAACGGATTCAGAGTCAGTTTCAAGTAAGCGTAAGCGACAAGAAGAACCGCCAGTAGCCCGGCTACCTGGAAAAGGTAGTTGTATTTCATGACCGTATTGACCAGCTTCAGGCCGGAGGCATTCTTGAAAAACAAACCTATCCAGTGAACACCGTCAGCGTCCCTGAACGGATATAGAACCGCTATCTTATCTGCATCGCGCCCTTCTCCAAACCCGCATCTCACCATCTCGCCCTCTTCAAGCTCGCCCTGTTTTCTGCTTGTGAGCGAAGCATAATAAGCTCTCACAAGCTCCTGATCGTCATAGAATTTATTATCCGGCTTTGCAGTCATTTTTTGCAGGTCAACAGCCCTCAGATATGCCGCTCTTACGACAATAGTCGAAGACATAAGATCGCGGTATCTCAAAGCCGAACGTTTGAGCTCGATATCATCATGGACATAATCGATAAGCTTCTCAGCGCCGTCAGCCAGCTGCATATAATTGTCTTCACGGTAAATGCTTGCCAGCTTCCCGCTAATCCTGAGCGAACTGAAACTTATAAGTATCAGAAAAAGAAGGATTAAAAGCAGGGCGGTTTTAAGCTCGGTTTCGTAAGAGCCGGCCACCTGCTTTGAAAACAGAGCTTTAAATGAAAAACGCTTTTTATCGATATTCATACTTTAAATATCGACAGATTCGGCATTTAACTTATATGTGGTAGAAACGGGAGATATATAAATTGATCAGGTAATCTCCGCAGATTATGGCGGTTACGGCCGCGGCGGCAAGAAACGGCCCGAAGGGGATTTTGCGGCTTTCGCGTACAGAATCGGAGAAAAACATCGCTACAATCGAGATAACAAGCCCGATCACGGAAGAGGCGATAAATATAAATAAAATCAGCTTCCATCCCAGAAACGCGCCCAGCATGGCCGCCAGTTTTATATCTCCACCGCCCATGCTCTCTTTTTTAAAGAGCCAGTCTCCCAGAAGCGCTATCAATAGCAGCCCTCCCCCGCCGATTGCCATACCGAGGGCAGATTGGATTATGGTCAGATCGGGATTAACGAATGAAAATGCCAGGCCCAGCACGATGCCCGGATAGGTTATCTCATCGGGTATGATATAATGCTCAAGGTCGATCGTGAATATAACCAGAAGGGCCAGAGTGAGGACGGTATAGCCTGCAAACTGCCATGACGCTCCCAGCCATAAATAGTAGCCCAGTACGATCGCTCCCGAAATCAGCTCCACGAATAGATAGCGGGGTGAGATTTTTTCAGCGCAATACTTGCATTTACCGCGCAGAACCAGATAGCTGAGCACCGGAATATTAAGATAAAACGGTATCGATTTTCCGCATGAGGGGCAGGCCGAGCGCGGTTTTACAATCGACTTTCCTCGGGGCAGGCGGTAAATAACTACATTTATAAATGATCCCAGTACCAGTCCCATAAAGCCCAGAAAAATATAAACGGGAAGTGTTTGTGTCCAATCAAGTTCCATAATATTGTTTTCGGAAATGTGCGAGATAAATTTACCGGCTTGAGATTATTGCATCTCTCCCAGCATATTCAAGGCCATCGAGGTGAAAGCCAGAGCGGCAGTTTCAAAGCGCAAACGTCTGGGGCCAAGCGAGATCGGGAGCGCGCCCGCGGCCTCGAGCGTAATTTTTTCTTCACGGCTGAAACCGGATTCGGGGCCGATCACAAGCAAAATCCATTTGGGAAGAAGCCCCCTTAATGCAGTCTGAAGTGGAAGAGCGTCCTTGTTGAGATCGGCATACAGGCAGACATCATAATATTTCAGGCAATTTTCAAAATTATGAGAGCGCCCGATATCCTTCATCTCAGGCAGAACACATCTCAACGATTGCTTAATTGCGCTGATTCCCAGCCTTCGATGACGTTCGATTTTCTTCTCGATTCGATCATCATCTTTCTTGATAATCGATTTGTCTGCGGTATAATAAACGAATTTCGAGACACCCAGCTCGGTAGCCTTGGTGATTATCAAATCGAGCTTGGGATCCTTGGTCCAGGGCAGCGCGAGGGAAAGCTTGGTGTGGGGCTCGTTAATATCCAGATCGGTTTCTACTACCGTACCCTCGGCACGCTGCGGCGTACTCATGGTAAGCTTAACCAGATAACGGTTGCCGAGACCGTCGACAGCATAAATCTCATCCCCCACCTGCTTGCGGCAGACCTTGGATATATGATGACTCTCGTCTTCCTGAAATGCTATCTCTTCCCCGGTTACCATCGAGGGCGGAATATAGAAATAGGTGAATGATTCCTGCACGTTATCAAGTCCTCAAGATGAAACACAACCATTCATTCTGCTGCATTATTTCTATATCGGCAGAGGTTCTCTCCTTGATGAACTCTGCCAGTTGATTTTTTTGATTATCCAGGATGCCGGACAAAATCATCCTGCCGCCCGGCTTAAGCGCCGTCATAAACTCATCAAACAGTTTAACAATTCCATCATAGATCAGGTTCGAAATTACGATATCATAATAATCTTTTTTGTCAACCTGTTCCATAGAGCCGGTTTTGGCCTCAAAGACATCGGAGATATTATTCATCTCGGCATTCTCGAGAGCATTGGGAACGGCCTCGGGATCGATATCCAGTCCCAAAATTTCAGAAGCCCCGAGCATGGCTGAATAAATCGACAGAACGCCTGAGCCGGTTCCAAGATCGAGAATTTTCATACCCGGCTTAAGTTCTTTTTTGATCGCCCGCAGGCATAGTTGTGTGGTTTCATGCTTACCGGTGCCGAAAGCCATCTTGGGCTCAATTACAATAATGCGTTTATCCGGAAATTCCGTTTTATCCCAGGGAGTTTTGATGACAAGATCATCGATTATGACCGGCTTGAAGCCCTTCTGGTATTCGCTGATCCAGTCGATTTCCTTGATAGTCCTGGTTTTGATGCGTTCGTCGATAAGATTCTCAGGGAGTATCTTCTTAAGTGCGAGATATTTTTTGATCCTGCCAATCTTGTCATCAGAGCCGTTGTCTTTGGGAATATAGCAGATTATTCTGATCAGGTCGTCGAGGTCTTCGGTCACGAGCCCGAAAGCAATTTCTTCGATAATAAAATTCGAAACCATCTCCTCATGCTCCGGGGAGACGGTTACGGCTGCCTCAAGGTAGCCCTGCCCGGATATTTGTCCGGGCTTTTCAGACACCTAATGTCTCCTTCAGTTTTTCGAAGAAACTTTTCGAGGATTTAGGCGGATTTATCTTTTCGTTTTCGCCAAGCTTCTCGAACAACTTCTTTTCCTCGGGTCCAAGCTTGGTGGGAGTCCAGACGACAACTCGCACAAGCTGGTCTCCCCTGCCGAGGCCGCGTAAATGTTTTATTCCTTTGTTACGGAATTTGAATATCTTGCCGGATTGAGTGCCGGCGGGAATATTCAGGACATCTTCCCCGTTCAATGTGGGCACATTGAGTCTGGTGCCGAGCGCTGCCTGGGAGAATGAAATCGGCACCTCATAAACTATATCGTCGCCGTTGCGCGTGAAGTGCTCGTGCTCTTTTTCCGTAACAACAACCACAACATCTCCTGCAGGACCGCCGCGGTAGCCCTGACTGCCTTCTTGCCTCATGTTAATATAGTTGCCGGTGCTGACCCCGGGCGGGATTCTTACGTTCAATGCCTTTGAGTCATCAACCAGGCCGTTTCCGTGGCATTCGGAGCAAAAGTCCGTGATAATAGTCCCCTCGCCCTTGCAGTAATCACAGGGCGCCACACGCACCATCTGTCCCAAAAGCGACCTCGTTACCTGACGGACTTCGCCTGAGCCTTTACACTGCGGGCAGGTTTTTTTAGCGGAGTCGTTGGCCGCTCCGCTGCCGTTACATTTCTCGCACTTCTTTTTATAATCGACTTTAATCTTTTTACTGACACCCTCGGCGATTTCCTCCAGCGATAATTCCAGATCTACCCGCAAATCCTGCCCGCGCTGGACATTGCGTCCTCTGCTCGAGGTACCTCCGAAGCCTCCGAAGATATCCTCGAAACCTCCGAATCCGCCAAAATCACGCATAAACGCCCGCAACGCGTCGGCCATATCGAATCCGGAGAATCCTCCGGCACCAAATCCGCCGCCCGCGCCTGCAGACTGCTTCAGTCCGGCATGTCCGTACTGGTCGTAGATTTGACGCGTCTGGGGATTCTTTAGAATCTCATAAGCTTCGGTGGCCTCTTTGAATTTATCCTCAGCTGCCTTATCGCCCGGATTACGGTCGGGATGATACTGCAAAGCCTTTTTGCGGTAGGCCTTTTTTATCTCTACCTCGGTGGCTTCCCGGGTTATTTCCAGAATTTCGTAGTAGTCACGCTCGGTTGTCATGATATATTAAAACGCCCTTCCTATTTTTTGTCGTCGTCAACAACCTCAAAATCGGCATCGACCGCGCCCTCTTTAGATTCATCGCCTTTGCTTTCCTCTTCACCGCCGCCGGGTTGCTCCTCGGCTCCGGCCTGCTGTTGTCCCTCGGCCTGAGCCTGCTGATACATCTGCTCGGCCAGTTTATGCGAGGCCTGCATCAAATCATCCATCTTCTGCTTGATTATCTCGGCCTGGTCGGTCTGCAGCGAGGATTTTAGCTTTTCCATGGCATCCTCGATATTCTTCTTCTCTTCATCCGAGACCTTATCGCCGTGTTCCTTGAGAGTTTTCTCGGTGGTATATATAAGCTGATCGCCCTGATTTCTAAGGTCGATCAATTCCTTCTTCTTCTTGTCCTCTTCCCCGTGAGTCTTGGCATCGTTAACCATTTTATCGACCTCCTCCTCGGAAAGCCCGGAGGAGGATTCGATTCTGATCTTCTGCTCCTTGCCGGTAGCCTTGTCCTTTGCGGAAACATTGACTATACCGTTGGCATCAATATCGAATGTCACCTCGATCTGGGGCATGCCGCGCGGTGCGGGAGGTATACCCACAAGATCAAATCGGCCCAGAGTGCGGTTGTCGACGGCCATCTCACGTTCTCCCTGGAGCACGTGAATCGAAACGGCCGGCTGATTATCCGAGGCGGTCGAGAATATCTGGCTCTTTTTTGTCGGAATGGTCGTATTTCTTTCGATCAGCTTGGTCATTACTCCGCCCAGTGTCTCGATTCCGAGCGAAAGCGGGGTAACGTCCAGAAGCAGAACATCCTTAACATCACCGGCCAGCACTCCGCCCTGAATGGCTGCGCCGATAGCTACGACCTCATCCGGATTTACGCCTCTGTGGGGGTCCTTGCCGAAAATCTCTTTCACCGTTTCCTGCACTTTGGGCATACGAGTCTGACCGCCCACTAGAATAACTTCGTCAATATCCGAAGCTGAAAGCTTGGCATCCTGAATAGCGCTCCTGCACGGTCCCACAGTACGCTCGATCAAATCCTCGGTCAATTGCTCCAGCTTGGCGCGGGTTAGGGTCATATCCAGATGCTTGGGGCCGCTCTGATCGGCGGTTACGAAGGGCAGATTAATCGAGGTCTGATTGGTAGAGGAGAGCTCACATTTGGCCTTTTCAGCCGCCTCTTTCAGGCGCTGCAGGGCCATACGGTCCTGACGCAGGTCGATTCCCTGCTCTTTTTTGAATTCATCTGCCAGCCAGTCGATAATCCTCTGGTCGAAATCATCTCCGCCCAGATGAGTGTCGCCATTGGTTGAACGCACCTCAAAAACGCCTTCGCCCAGCTCGAGAATCGATATATCGAATGTTCCGCCGCCCAGATCGTAAACAGCGATTTTCTGATCGGTCTTTTTATCGAGACCGTAGGCCAGTGAGGCGGCAGTCGGCTCGTTGATAATGCGCAGAACTTCAAGCCCAGCAATCTTACCCGCGTCCTTGGTGGCCTGCCGCTGGGAGTCATTGAAATAGGCCGGTACCGTAATGACCGCCTGGGTGATTTCGCTGCCGACATATTCCTCAGCAGTCTTCTTGAGATTCTGAAGGATCATAGCGGAAATCTCCGGCGGAGCATATTCTTTATCAGCCGCCTTGACACGGCAGTCACCCTCAGAATTGGCAACAACCTGATATGGAACGATCTTCTCTTCTTCAGAAACTTCGGCATGCCTTCTTCCCATGAAGCGCTTGATCGAAAATACCGTATTTTCCGGGTTCGTCACCGCCTGACGTTTGGCAGGCTGGCCCACCAGACGCTCGCCGGATTTGGTAAAGGCTACCACTGAAGGAGTGGTGCGATTACCCTCGGCATTGGGGATAACTACAGCCTCATTGCCTTCCATTACAGCTACACATGAATTTGTCGTACCCAGGTCTATTCCAATTACTTTTCCCATTTATGCCTCCAAAAATTATCTAAATGTTTTCTGATTTAATGATTACTCTTCCGGCGGTTTGGCAACAGCTACTTTTGAATGCCTGACCACTCGTCCTTTGATTCTATAACCCTTCTGCATTTCACTGGCCACATAATCCTCGGGCACCTCATCGGTAGGCGTGGTCATTACCGCCTCATGCAGTTCCGGATCGAACGGCTGGCCCTCAGCCTCGATCTCTTCCAGCCCGCGCTCCTTTAAAAGCGAATCGAACTGGTTATATATCATCTCCATGCCCTTGAATATGGCATCCGCATCGGCATCCTTGGCCGATGCAAGGGCACGGCGGAAGTTATCAAGTATATCCAGAAGCGACCTGATCAGATCCAGATTAGCGCTTTCGATCAGGTTCGCATATTCGCGGGCTGTGCGCTTTTTGTAATTATCGAATTCAGCCGCCAGCCGCAATAATTTGTCTTTTTGCTCCTCAAGCTCTTTTTCCAGCGCCTCAACCTTAGATTCTTCTGTTTCGACGGCCTCTTCAGATTCCGTTTGATTTTCGCCTTTGCCGGCACGATTCTCGTAATCCACTTCTATCTCTTCACCCTCGTTTTTTTCTTCCCGAGTTTCCCGGTCTATTTTTTGCTCTTCATTAACAGGACGTTCTTCCTTCATATTCATACCCCCTACTCTTTTGACAAAATCCTGCTTAACACCTTCGATGTATAATCAACTATTGACATAAGCTTTGAGTATTCCATTCTGGTCGGGCCGATAACACCGATAGTGCCGGTGGTTTTGCCCGCTTTGTACGTTGAGGTGACCATACTGCATCCATCCAGCATGCCCAGGTTGGCCTCCTTACCGATAGTAACCACCACGCCTTCATTAATTGCCGCGGCATTTAAGGAACTGACGATTTTCTGCCTTTCTTCGATCAGGCTGATCAGTTCCTGCAATTTTTGCGGATCGCGAAATTCCGGCTGAGAGGTTATATTGGGAGTGCCCATTAGATGCAAATCCTTATCGTCCTGAGGCATGAAAATATTTTCTGCCGATTCGGTGAAAAGCTTAATTAGCTTCGGATCGCCGTAGGAGACGTCACGGAAACGGTCATGGATCGTTTCCATAATCTGCCCCAGGGTCAGGCCGCTCAGGCGCTCGTTGAGAATGACCGCGGTTTCCTGTATCAGCTTCGGATTTACCACCGAATCGACCTCCATCACAACCGACCTGACCAGACCGGACTTCACCGCTGCCACCACCAGCAAACGGTTTTCGCCGACCGGCACAAGATCGAGATGTGTCAGAATACCCTCGGTAAATCGAGGCGCCATTGATACGCCGAGCTGCATCGAAACCTCGGATAAGACCCGGCAGGATTGCTCCAGAATCTGGTCGATGGCCTTGTTTCCGGAGGTAAGCTCACGCGCAATCTGGGCCTTCTCTTTCTTGGTCAAAGGCCTGATTTGCATCATATTATCAACATATATGCGATATGAAACCTCTGTCGGAATCCGTCCCGCGGAAGTATGCGGCTGATATACCAGACCCATCTCCTCCAGATCCTGTAATGTGTTGCGGATTGTGGCAGGAGAGACGCCAAGCTTGTATTTCGTTGCAAGTCTCCGAGAACCAACAGGTTCAGCGTTCTTGATATAGCAGTCAATCAAGGCGCTTAAAATCTGAAGTTCTCGCGGTGACAAATCTATATTCGGCATATCAAATTCCTCAAATCCAGGTCTCATCTTAGCACTCTGATTGCCTGAGTGCCAATTCTATATCAAAAAAAATAGGCTGTCAAGCCTAAACTTAAATCATCTTTCAACGCTTTATAACGATTTTGATGTGTAGAAGTTCGTATGAATTTAAATCTAATGATTTATCCCGACAGGCAACAGTCTATTTCTTTTCGTTTTTTGTCTTTTGTGAGCCGGATTTAGAAGAATCCTTCTTATTTTTTACCGGCTCTTTGGTACTGGGAGCCTTTGGAACATATTTTTCACCCGTCTGCTTTGGCTCCTGTTTTTGCACTTCGGGCTCGCGTTTCGGCTCCAATCGAGTGGTCTCTTTCTGACGCTTCTCGATTTTATCATCGATACCATTATTATTCTTATCGGTAAAGTCCTGATAATTGGCCTTCTCGCTCTTATCGGTCTTCTCAGCGCTTTGAGCCTTGGAAGAATCGTTGTTCTTCTTCACCCTGTCCACAGCGTAAAGACTCGATGACAGGGCAAACAGAATTGCGATTATGATAATAATGGTTTTTCTCATAAGATCACCTGTTTCTATAAATTGTCGGCATTTCATAAAATGTCAACAATTAATTTCACACACCCTTTTAGTAAATGTTTCAAATATCAAATTATTTGCCTCTCTTCGAACCCGATCCGCGGCTTTTACTGCCGGAACTGCCGGATGATTTCGATCTCGTGCTTCCGGACGATTTTGAGCTCGATCCCGAGCTCCCCTTGTAAGAACCGCTGCTTTTGGAACCGGAACTTCTTGAACTCGATGATCCGCGATAGGTGCTGCCCTTACTTTTTGACGAAGAGCCTGAGCTTTTATAGCCGCTGGAGGATTTTCCGCTTCTATTCGAGGAGCTTCTGCCGTATGAACTTCCGCTTCTGCTGGATGTGCCGCGCTTGTAGGAACCTCCGCTCTTGCTGCTGCCGGAATAGCCTTTGGAGCTCTTACCGTATGAGCTGCCGGATTTTGATCGGCCGCCATAATCAGATGTGCCGTAAGAGGTCCTCTCGCCTTTTTTCTGGAATCTGGCGCTTGGCTCATACGACTTGCGATTTTTATCAGTTTTAGAGCCACCGCCGGACTTGGATGATTTTGAACCCTTATTGTAGGTGCCGGTTTTGGAACCGCTGGTGCCCTTGGAGCTCTTTGTCTTACCGCTCGAAGCGGGGCTCTTTTTATAGCCGGATTTATCCTGAGTCGATTTAGAGCTGCCCTTATAAGATTTTCCATATTTCGAGCCGCCCTTAGTACCGCTCTTGGTAGAAGTGCCTTTGTATGACGTCTTGCCGTAAGACTGCCGCGAGCCCTTGCTTTGTTTACTGGAGCCGCTCTTATATGTGGCTTTGCCGTCTCTGTTGTATTTACCGGATGACGAGCCTTTTGTATAAGATGTCTTACCGGTTTTTCCGCCCGCGGTATACTTAGCCGAGCTCTTATAACTCAGCGACTTGGTCTTGGGATAATATTTCTGGGCGGTCGTATTGTATTTGGCGCTCGCTCTGGTCGAGGTCCTCCATTTGTACTTGGAGCCGCCCGCCTGGTATAACTCATGGCTCAGGCCGCGCCTGATCTTCACCTTATCATGATAGTATACCGAGCCTCCATACACAACTCTGACATCCCACCAGCCGATACTCAGCCTTGGAATGAAAAGCGGAGCATAGCCGTAAAATACGCCGTTAATCCAGATCGCGCCGCCATGGGGATATCCGACATACATGGTGCCGCACCAATCCCACGGATCCCACCACGGATCGTAATAGACCGGACGGTAGTAATAGGGATGGTAGTGATGGACTACATGCACATCATCATCGTAATAAGAATAATCGTCATAATAATAGGAATCCCAGCTGTACTGCCAGTTTTTGCGAACTTCGAAAAAGCTGTAGTCTATATCACAGGTCATAACGCAGTTTTCGACCGGAAAATACTTGTGATTGATATACTCCAGGTATGCCAATGCCTCACGGTCGCTGTCGATCTCGCGCCATCCCTCCGGATCGCGGAAATTATATGACCAGTCGGGGATCATAAAATCCCGGTCGGAGGCTATGGCCTGCACGAATTCCAACCCCGGAGGACCGTTAACCCGCAGAACATAGTCATCGTAATAGTCGGGAATCGTGTACACAACTCCCCCCTCAACGAAGTTCTCGTCGCGGTAATCGTAAGGATAGAGCAGATTGATGTTGCCCTTCGTGTCGAGGTCATAAATCGTTACAAATGCGTCACGGTTGGTCCTGAAATAGATTACCAGGTTCTCACCCTGACCGAACGATCCGCCCTCTTCCTTGTTTGTCCAGACCTCTATATCAAGCGGCTCTCTGCCCTGTCTCTGACCCGGCGGGGTATGATAT